>DATAPS010000413.1:0-14711 GCA_036265085.1 Acetobacteraceae bacterium
GCTCTCGCAGGCGAGCCACACGCCACCGTGCAACACGAGCATCGCCACGCTCACCAATCCACAGCGCAGCGCGAAGGGATTGAACAGCCCGAGCAGTCCGCCCTCGTGGGTCACGCGCGACGTCGAAGCGGAACGACACACCTTGCAGCGATTTGCCTCGAAGTGTCCGACACCTCCATCCGCGTCGTCGCGATGTTGAAGCGGGCGCCAACGGGATTCTGCATCCAGCCGTTCGCGATGAGGATCCAGAGCCCGAGAGGTTCGCGCCCAGCGCGAGCAGGATCGTGCAGGCGAGATGACCGACGCGCGAAAGACGGTTCCAGCCGAAGAAGAACAGTCCGACGAACGATCGCAAGCAGGACGGAGAGCCCGAGGGTCAGCGGCACGAACGGGAAATGATACATCGCCGTCAGGCCGAACTGCAGACGGGAGAACTGGACGACGTCCATCGACGCCACCTTGCAGGCATGCGTGAGAACAGCGCGTCCGCGACACGGGGGGCTGGATCGACTTCGTGCGGCGCGAAGAGCGCGAAATAGATCACGGCCAGGAACGCAGCCTTCGCGACGGTAGCAACAAGAGCTCGCGCACCAGGCGACGATCCAGTCTGAGCATGCGGGCAGGCAGGTTGCTTCGTGGCCCGCACTTCCGCTTTGATACAGATCAACAGCCGGGAGAGGCCGCGGGTCAGAGGCCCCCGAGCGCGCGCAGCGGTGCGCTCCAGTCGCCCGGCTCGTTCTGGCGCAGCAGCGTCAGCGAGGGATACCAGGGGCTGCCGGCCCGCTCGCTCATCCAACGCCAATCCGCATCCGCCTTGAGCAGGAGGAAGGTCGGGCGTCCCATCGTGCCGGTGAGATGTGCGACCATCGTGTCGACGGTGACCACCACATCCAGGCCCGCCAGCAACGCGGCGGTGCGCAGCACGTCGTCGGATCGGTCCGCGGGATTGACGAACACGGCCCCCGCTTCCTCTGCTCCGGAGCCTCGCTGGAGGCTGATCAGGCTTCGGCCCGGACGATGGACCGCCGCGACGAGGGCGCCGCACGGTACGGAGCGGTCCCGAATCCAGTCGCCGGCGCGCCAGCACAGGCCCCATGCGGGCGACGGGGCAAGCGAGAGCGGCGTCATCGTAAGAGCGGACAGTCCCACCTCGAACGGCCCGAGCCGGAGCGCGTGCGCCAACTCCATGATCTCGAGGCTGACGGTGCGCGGCGGAACCGGGCGGTCCTCGCGGAACGGGATCCAACGATCGACGCCCGGAACCTGCGTGATGAGGGGTAGCAAAGCGGGCTGCACCTCGACATGGACTGAACGAGCGCGGCATCCGAGAGCCGGGAGGAAGCGGCTGAACTGAATCGTGTCGCCGAGACCGTGATAGCAGCGGACCAGCACGTCGCGCCCGTCCACCGGCGTGCCGTCCCACACCCAGCGGAGATGATAGGGCAGGCGCGCATCATCAGCCGTGGCCGGATCGCGGGCACGGAGGACGGCGTCGCTGATGGCGAAGGCGGCGCCGAAGTCGCCCGCCCGCATGGCCGCCGTCCAGGGATTGGAGTTCCCGAAGGCTTGGCTGGTTTCGCGGGGCGGCACCGGGCTAGACGGGTGGCGACGATGGAGCGGATGATCATGAGGCACACCACCGAAGTCCACGCACCTCCCGCGCGACTCGCGACGCTGCTCGACTTCCTGCGCGGCGAGTCGGCGGGTGGTGCGCTGCTGATCCTGTCGGCGGTGGTCGCGATGGTGTGGGCCAACACGGGCTCCGCAAGCTACCACGCCGTGATGTACACGCCCTGGATCCAGGGATTCTCGCATGTGAGTGTCCATTACGCGGTCAACGACGCGCTGATGGTGCTGTTCTTCCTGCTCGTGGGCCTCGAAATCCGGCGCGAGATGATGGAGGGCCAGCTCGCCTCGCTCGACCGCGTCGCCGCCCCTGCGTTGGCGGCCGCCGGGGGGATGGTCATCCCCGCACTGATCTTCATCGCTCTCAACATCGGCGACCCAGGCGCGATGAAGGGCTGGGCAATCCCGGTCGCGACCGACATCGCCTTCTCCCTCGCGGTGCTGCAGATGCTGGGCCGCCGCGTGCATGCGGGGCTGAAGGTGTTCCTCACCGCCCTCGCCATCATCGACGACATCGGTGCGATCGTGGTGATCGCGCTGTTCTATTCGCACAATCTGAGCTTGCTTTACGGCGGCGGAGCCGTCGCGGTCTGCATCCTGCTCTGTGCGCTCAATCGCTCCGGCGTCCGCACCCTCTGGCCCTACCTCGCGGGCGGCCTCGTGCTGTGGGCGCTGGTGGCGGGGTCGGGCGTGCATGCGACGCTCGCGGGCGTGGTGTTCGCCTTCCTCGTGCCGATGGCCGAGCGTCCCGGCGAGACGGAGAGCGCGGGGCGACGGCTGGAGCACGGGCTCGTGCGGGTGGTCGCCTGGATCGTGCTGCCGCTCTTCGGGATCGAGAACGCCGGACTTCAGCTCGACGCCTTGCCCGGAGGCGTCATGACGAGTCCGCTCTTTCTCGGCATCGCGATCGGCCTGTTCATCGGCAAGCAGATCGGCATTTTCGGGACTACCCGAATCGCCGCCGCGCTCGGGGTTGCGCGGCTGCCTGTGGGACTGACCTGGGCGCACGTCTATGGCACGTCGATCATCTGCGGCATCGGCTTCACGATGAGCCTTTTCGTCGCCGAGCTCGCCTACGCCGGGTGGCCGCGTCAAGACGAGGCGAAGTTGGCTGTCTTTGTCGGATCGCTGATTTCCGCCGGGTTCGGGCTTGCGGTCCTGGCATTCGCGAGCCGGCGCCCTGCTTCATCGAGCCGGCCGGGCTGATAGCGGCGGATCATCTCGCCGCAGAACGCCGCGAACGCCTCAGGCCGTTTGGGGACGGCGGTGTAATGGGGCCACTGCCCTTCTGCCTCCGGCGTGAAGCAGAAGGTCACGGTGACGTCGAAGGGCTCGAGCGCCCGCATCTGCCGGTCGAACCACGCCTCCGCGTTCGGGCGAAGCCAGTCGGCCCAGCTCAGGCCTGTGCGGATGTAGGTAATGCCCAGGTCGCGGAACCACTGCACCGCGTCGTCGAGCCGATGGTCCTCGAAGTGGAACCACTGGCAGATGCCGAACTCGGGCGTGCAGTCGGCAAACTGCTTGGCCGCGAGCTTCGGCCTGCCGTGCTCGTCGAGCACGCCCATGTGAAAGTGCCGGTAGTAGGACGACCCCTCCGCCTCGCGGTGCCGCGTGGTCGCAGGCCAGGCGGCGGGCAGGTCGTAGAGGCTGTACCAGTGGATCCGCGGCGTCCGGCCCCGCAGCAGCTCGTGGGTCCGCTTGAGGCCCCAGAGCTGCACTTCCTCGGCGCCGAATGTCGAGACGCCGACTTCGGAGACCCAGACGGGGAGGGAGGTAACCGCTTGAATCTCCTCCAGCTTCGCGGGCCAATCGTGGATCGGCCAGTGGTTCCAGTCGAGCGGGAAGCCGTGGACGGCGACCGCGTCCACCGCGTCGAGCACGCCGTGCGAGTCCATCAGCTGGATGAACATCGGGTCGATCGGAGAGATGCCGCCGAGGACCTTCGGCAGGTCCGGCGATTCGGCAGCGATGGCGGCGCAGGCGAGGCTGGTCATATCGGCGAAGGCGGCCCAATCCGGGTCGTTCTCGAGATCCCAGTGGGACTTGTTGTTCGGCTCGTTCCAGATCATCGCCGCTTCGATCATGCGGATACCGCCCTGCTACGCGCGCAGGCGTGAACGAACAAAGCTGGCGGCGGTTGCCCCGCGTCAGCGCAGGCCGAAGCGGCGCACCCCCAACACGGGGATCAGAAGCTCCCCCGCGCCGCAGAGGACGATGGTCGCGGGTATGCCGATCGTGTCGAAGACCGTCGGCGCGACCAGGAGAGAGATCAGCAGCCCGAGATTATTCATTACGATGTAAGCCCGGACGGATGCTGCCAGATCGGCCTTCGGCAGCTCGAGCTGACGCAGCGTTGCGGTGGTGATGTCCTGCATCGGCCCGCCGATCGCGGAGAAGCCGGCGCACAAGCAGAGCACCGGAAGCATGAAGCCCGGCGATACGAGCAATGGCGCAGCGCCGAGCGCCGCCATGCCGAGCCCCACGAAACCGATGCCGGCGAAGATCAACCGGTGCGGGCGGCGGGCGACGCCGCGATTTCCGACGACGAGGGTCGCGGCGAGATTGGTCAATCCGTAGGAGGAGATCACCAGCCCAAACGCCGCCAAGCCCCCACCGCCTGGCCCGCCGATGCCCTGCTCGGCGAGGAGCAGCGGCACGCCGACGAAGTAGGCGACGAACCAGGCGCCGTTGTTCAGCCCCGTCGTCATCAGTTGGAACCAGAGCAGGGGATGGCGGCGGGTCGTGCGGAACCCGCGGACGAGGCCTTCCAGGACGCCCCCCCGGCTCGCCCCTATGTGTGCCGGCGCGGGACGCAGCCGCATGATCGTACGGATCGCCGATGCCGAGACGAGGAAGGTGAGAGCGTCGAGCGTCACGAAGTGCACGAGCGGCACGAAGGCGCTGACCAGTCCGATCAGCCCCGGCCCGAGCAGGCGGGCGATGCGCTCGGTCGTGTCGAGCAGGCCGTTCGCGGCCGGAAGCATCGCGACATCGTCCAAGAGGGACGGCAGGGTCGCCTGCAGTGCCGGCCGGAAGAGCGCCTGGCCACCGGCAAGCGTGATCACGCACAGGAACAAGGTCCATCCGACCGGACCGCCGCTTCCCATCCAGAGCACGATCGCGAGAAGCAGGACCGCCGCGCGTCCGATATCGGCGGTCATCATCATCAGCCGGTCGTCCCGCCGGTCCGCCCAGTGCCCGACGGTCAGCGCGACCAGCAACGTGGTCGCGGCCTGCAAGGAGGTCAGGTAGCTTGCGGCCGTACCGAACACGCCGACCGCAATCCAACTCAGGACGACGATGAAAAGCTGGTCGCCGATCGCCGAGGTCGCGAGCCCGCCCCATAGGAGGGCAAGAGAGGGGACACCGAGGGGGCGAAGGATGAGCGGGGCGGCGAGACGCATCAGGCGGGGCGGCGGGTCCATTGGTCGACGGGGATGCGCGGCATCTCGAACCGGTCGGTGGTCCGGGCATACCAGCCGCTGCCGTGCATGCGGCCGATCAGTTTCAGCGCCGGCGTGTCGATGTAGCAGCGTTCCGCGTTGAGCACGGCGTCGTCGCGGACGTGCATCGCCAGCACGCGGCCCAGCACCAGCGCGCGGTCATTGGCAAGCTCGATGGTGGCCAGCCGCTCGCACTCCATCGATACCGGGCTTTTCGCGATGCGTGGCGGCGCGACCTTGACGCTCGGGGTCGTCTCGAGCGCCGCCTCGTGCAGCTCGTCGACATCCGGCCCGAACTCGATCGCGGTCACGTTCATCGCCTGCGCCGTCTCCTCGGAGACGAGGTTCACTACGAACTGCCCGGTGGTCCGGATATTGGCGCCGGTGTCCTTCACGTCGCCCGGCTTGCGGCCGCCGATGCCGATGCAGACCACCGGCGGGTCCTGCGCGAAGACATTGAAGAAGGAGTAGGGCGCGGCGTTGAGCCGGCCCGCGAGATCCTGCGTCACCACCCAAGCGATCGGCCGCGGCACGACCGTCGAGACGAGCAGCTTGTAGCGGTCCTGCGGCTGCAGCGATTCGAAGTCGAACAGCATTCGTGCGATCCCTGGGGCGAAGCCGGACCCTTGCCGGGATGCCCCACGCTGTCCAGGCGGCGTAGCGCACATGTGGTCCGATGCACTATCAATCGATCCGCAAGTCGGGAAACCAAGGGATGAGCAACTCAGAGGTCGTGATCGCGGATCAGTCGCCGGTTGTTGCGGGTTCGGAGCATGACGGGAAGATCACGCTCGCCATCGATATCGGCGGAACGCGCCTGAAGGCCGGGCTGCTCGATCCGGCCGGACGCATGTTTCAGGGACCGATCCGCACCGAGACGCCCCATCCAGCGACCCCGGTCGCTGTGGTCGATGCCCTCGTCGGTATCGTCCGGCAGCTCGGGCATTTCGACCGGGTCTCGGTGGGCTTTCCGGGCGTCGTGCGTAAAGGCGTCGTGCGGACGGCGCCGAACCTCGGCACCGAGCAGTGGGCCGGCTTTTGGCTCGCCGACGAGCTCGCGCGCCGCCTCGGCAAGCCCGTGCGGGTGGCGAACGACGGGACGGTTCAGGGACTGGGCGTGATCTCCGGCAAGGGCGTCGAGTGCGTGATCACGCTCGGCACAGGCATGGGCTTCGCGGTGTTCCAGGACGGCTTCCCCGGGCCGCATCTTGAGCTGAGCCAGCACATCGCGCGCAAGGACAAGACGTACGATCAATATGTCGGCAACGCGACGTACCTGGACATCGGGCGCAAGCGCTGGAACAAGCGTGTCACGCGCGTCATTGCGGCGCTCGATGTGTTGGTGAACTACGATGCACTGCTGATCGGCGGCGGGAACTCGAAGCACATCGATTTCGATCTGCCGGAGCATGTGCGCGTCGTGCCGAACGAGGCGGGCATCACCGGCGGGGTGCAGCTCTGGGCACCGAAGATGGACGACACTGCGGAGTTCAGGACGGACGGTTGAGTTAATTACGATATCGGAACATTAGGGGTGCGCGAAAGCATCGTGCCCCCAGGTCCGTTTTTTTTCGTCATGGTCATCGGGACGAACATGCTCCAGGGCCGCGCGTGCCTGAGCTGACCGGCGCGACGGACGATCGGCAGGGGCGGCGCCTCGGGCGGGGGCGCGGGCGCGGCTTGCGCTTGCTGGGCGATAGCTCGAGCGAATCGGTGACGGCTACGCCGAGCTTTGGGCCGAGCAGGTCGAGCGGCCGCGCCGCGCCGGATGCGGTCTGCGGCATTGTAGGCTCGGGGCGGATCTCCCGCCCGGCGGATACGGTTCAGGATGCGGGCAATCAGCGCCAACGTCTCGGGATCGTCGGCGAAGCAGGCGCACAGCAGACGGAATAACCCCTCGATGAACTGAGCGAAGCGCTCGGTGATGGGAAGGGGGGTGGGGTCTGTCACGCCGCGGATCTAACGACGATCCGCCGGTTTGGGCGATACGCAGTACTCCGGATGGGGCTTCCGTCCGGCAGAGCGTGGATCCTGGAGGGTCTATCGTCTGACACCTTCTGGGGTTTAGCGGGACGGCCCGAAACCGCCGCCTATGCCAGTCGACGACGTGACCCCGACTTCCGCGGCAGGTGTGGTCGCGGCGGCTGCCGATGGGGAGACGACGGTGACGGCGACCCGTCGCTGCCCGAATCCCGGCCCAAGCTGGACGGCGAAGGCGTCGGCGCCGCGGTAGCCGGGGTCGGGACGGTAATCGAAATAAGTTCGATCCAGCCCTCGACGCGCACGAGCTGTGCCGTGCGACGGATCGCGAAGGATGGAGGCACCAGGAATCTGAATGGCGATGTTTTCGCCGCTGCGCACCAAGAGATTGTACCAACTGCACCAACCTTGATCGTTGCCGACCTCCATCGTGACCGGCCGGCTATCCTGAAACGCGTCCACGAGGCGTGCGGCGTCCGCGATAACGACCCGGCACGGCTCCGCCTGCCTGACGTCCTGAAGCGACGACTGGTCGCCCGGCGCGGCACATCCGGAAGCGGCAGCGAGCAGAGTTAGCGCGAGCACCGCCCGCGACGTGCCGAACCGAGGGGAACCGGCGCCGGCGCACTGCTTGACCACGCTCCACCTCGTCTTGTTGGCAAGCCTCGGGAGTCCGCGGCCTTGCCGTCGACCCCGAAACTGGGGTCGATCGCGTCACGGGGAATAGCAGCTACCAAAATGTGTTCTTGTCGAATCGCTTCGCCGTCGTCCCTCCGCGACGGCGGTGTCATCGCCATAACAGATCGATCGGCGGCTTCCCCGCCAGCGTCGCAGCGATGTTGTCGAGAGCGCGGAAACCCATGTCGTTGCGCGTCTCGACGGTCGCGCTGCCCATATGCGGCGTCAGGAACGTGTTGGGCAATTCGGCGAATCGCAGGTCGTAATCTGGTTCCTTCTGGAACACGTCGAGCCCGGCGGCGAACAGATGACCCGAACGCAGCGCGTCGATCAGCGCGTCCTCATCGACCAGCGTGCCGCGCGCCGCGTTGACGAACACAGCTCCCTTGGGCAGCAGCGCAATCGTTGCGGCATTCATGATTTTCGCAGTGGCGGGCGTGCTCGGTGCGTGCAGCGAGAGGATGTCGCAGTTACGGAGCATTTCGTGGAAGTCGGAGAAATACTCGGCGCCGTATTCCTGATCCGCCGGCAGCCGTTTCGGATTATGATAGATGACCCGCATCTTGAACCCGCGCGCCCGCTCGGCCACGGCCTGTCCGATCCGCCCGAGGCCGAGAATGCCGAGCGTCTTGCCCCAGACGCGCACACCCATCATCTCGCCGAGCCCGTAGCCGCGGCGCCACCCGTTACGCATGATCGTCTCGTATTCGTGCGCGCGCCGGCACGCGCCGAGGATGAGCATGAACGCGAGATCGGCGGTGCAGTCGGTCAGCACGTCCGGCGTGTTCGTCACGATCAGGCCGCGCGCTTTCGCGGCCGCGACGTCGATGTGCTCGTAGCCGACGCTGCAGGTCGCCGCGATCTTCACGTGATCCGGCACCCGCGCGATCATGTCGGCCTTGAACGGCAGGTGCGAGGTCAGCATCAGCGCGTCCGCCTTCGTCTCCGTCAGCATGCGGATGACGGTGTCGCCGTCCATGTCGCGCCCCTCGGGATAGGGACAGTCGAACTCGGCGCGGATGCGGTCGGCGACGGCGGGCGGGATCTGGCGGCTGACGATCAAGCGCGGCTTCATGGCGTATCTCCGGTCTCCGCGAGGTAGGCGATTTCTTCAGGCGTGCTTTCTCTACCGAGTACCGCGTTGCGCGCCGGCCAGCGGCCGAAACGGCGGATGGTCTCGCGGCGCTCGACCGCATGGGCGACGGCGTCCGCTACTTCGGAATGGCCACGCAGTCGCTCGAACAACACGACGCTCGCGTGCTGGTCGCGCCAATCCTCCGAGTGCACGAAGGGCATATAGAGAAATACGCGCTGGACCGGCGTAAGCGCCGCGTCGTCGCCGCGGTCGACGGACATGCGGGCGATCCGTCGGGCATGCGCATCGCCCGCGAAGGCACGATAGTCGCCGCGATGGATGTTGCGGCTGAACTGATCGAGCACGATGACCAGTGCGAGCGCGCCCTCCGCGGTTTGCGTCCAGAGATCGAGCGCGCCGTCGAGTGCCGCGTTGAGCAGAAAGCCGAACCGCTCCGTGATCTCCCGGTCGAACGCGGGATCCGCCTCGAACCAGCGCGCTTCGCGCCAGATTGTCGGATCGCCGTCGAACCAGAACGACAGGACGTCCGGGGCGTTCATAGCGCCTGTTCGAGCACGCGCACCGAATGCAGCGCATCGCGCCCGCTGAGATCGCGGATCTGATGGCGGCAGGATGTCCCGTCGGCCACGATCAGGTCGTCGAGCGCGGCCGCGCGCACGGCAGGCAAGAGCGAAAGCTCCGCCATCGCGCGCGACACGTCCTGAGTCTCCTTCTGATAGCCGAACGCTCCCGCCATCCCGCAACATGACGACGTGATCGGCTTCACGTCCAGACCCGGCACGCGGTGGAGTGTGTCGAGCGCCGGGACGAAGGCGCCGAAGCTTTTCTGGTGGCAGTGACCGTGTACGTGCGCGCGCCGCGGCGTGTCGCGCAGCGCCAACGGTGGCCGTTCGCGGGCGAGGAACTCGCCGATCAGTACCGCCTGTCCGGCGACCGCGTCGGTGGCTGGGCCGGGCAGCAGCGCCTGCCATTCGTCGCGCAGTGTGAGCAGACAGGACGGCTCGAGTCCGATGATCGGCCGATCGCCTGCAAGTGCTGCGAGACTCCGCTGCGCCTCCATTCGCGCGCGATCCACCAGCCCGGCCGAGAGATAGGTTCGTCCGCAGCACAACGGCCGGCCGGTCGCGTGCGGGACCGTCACGCGATACCCCGCCGCGCGCAGAACCTTCAGCGCGGCGCGCAGATTTTCCGGCTCGAAGTAGCGATTGAACGTGTCCGCGAGCAGCAGCACGTCGCCGTTCGCATCGCCCTCCGCATCCCGGAACGGCGCGCGATGCCATTGCGGCATGCGCCGTTCGGCCGCGAAGCCGAATCGCGGCGTGAAGCGCATCGCGAGATCCGCGAATGGTGCCATCCGTGACGCCAATACCCCCAGCCGCGGCAGCTCCGCGATCATCCGCTCCCGCGCACGGACGCCGTGCCGCCCCGCCTGCGCGGCCAGTACTTCGATCTTCATGCGCGCCATGTCGACGCCGGTTGGGCATTCGCGGCGGCACGCTTTGCACGACACGCAGAGCTTCATCGCCTCCGCGACGGGCGCGCTCGCCATCGCGTCCGGGCCGAGCTGACCCGTCAGTGCGAGCCGCAGCGTGTTCGCCCGCCCGCGCGTGAGATGCGCCTCGTCGCGGGTTGCGCGGAAACTGGGGCACATCGCGCCGCCGTCGAATTTCCGGCAGGTGCCGTTGTTGTTGCACATCTCGACCGCGCCGAGCATGCCGCCGAGCGGACCGGGATGCCCGGACCAATCGAGCTTCGGCTGGAATCCGGCCGCGGGCGCGTAGCCGGGCGCGTAGCGGAACAGCGTGCGGTCATCCATGCGCGGCGGATGCACGATCCGGTTCGGGTTCAGCATCCCATCCGGGTCGAAGGCGTCCTTCACCGCCTCGAACGCGCGGACGATCCGCGCGCCGAACATCGTCTCGTGGAACTCGCTGCGCACGATGCCGTCGCCATGCTCGCCGCTGTGGCTGCCCTTGTAGTCGCGCACGATCGCAAAGCATTCCTCCGCCGTTGCGCGCATCTTCGCGACATCCGCGGGGTCTTTCACGTTCAGCACGGGTCGGACGTGCAGGCAGCCGACCGATGCGTGCGCGTAATAGGTGCCCCTGGTGCCGTGCCGGGCGAACACTTCGTCGAAGCGTGCGGTGAAATCCGCGAGGTCGTCGAGATCGACGGCGCAGTCTTCGATGAAGGAGACCGGCTTCGCGTCCCCCCTCATCGACATCATGATGTTGAGCCCGGCCTCGCGCACCTCCGCGATCGCAGCTTGGAATCCGGCATCGGTCGCGCGCACCACCGCGCGGGGGTAGCCGAGATCCGCCATCATCGTCTCGAGCTCGTCGAGCTTGCATGCGAGCGCCGCGTCGTCATCGCCGTGGAATTCGACGATGAGGATGCTGTCGGGCTCGCCGATCAGCATGCGCTCGATCGTCGCGCGGTAGATCGGAATCTGACGCCCGAGATCGATCATCGTGCGGTCGACCAGCTCCACCGCCTCCGGATCGCGCGTCACCAGATGCCTGGTCGCCGCCATCGCGGCGCGGAACGTCGGGAACTGGCAGAGGCCGAGCAGCTTGCGCGGCTTGATCGGATGCAGCTTCAGTTCGACGGACGCGGAGAAGGCGAGGGTGCCTTCCGACCCCACCAGCAGCCGCGCGAGATTGCTCCGTCCCGCGGCGCGTGCGTCGGGGGTCAGCGCGTCGATGTTGTAGCCGCCGACGCGCCGTAGCTGCTTGGGGAAACGGGCCGCGATCTCCTCCGCCTCGCTCGCCCCGAGTGCGCGCAGCCGCTGCACCAGATCGGCGACGCGCGGCGGCAGCTCGGGGCCGAGATTGTCTGGGAGGTCGCCGAAGCGGTGGCGCGTGCCGTCGGCGAGGATGGCGTCGATGGCGGTCACGTTGTCGGCCATCAGCCCGTAGCGGATCGATTTCGAGCCGCAGGAATTGTTCGCGGCCATGCCGCCGATCGTGCATCGCTGATGCGTCGACGGATCGACCGGAAAGAACACGCCGTGCGGCCGCAGCGCGGCATTGAGGTTCGCGAGCACGAGCCCGGGCTCGACAACCGCGGCCCGCTTTTCGGGATCGATCGAGAGCACGCCACGCAAATGCTTGCTGCAATCGATCACCAGCGCACGGTTGACGGTCTGCCCGCACTGGCTCGTGCCGCCGCCGCGCGGCAGCACGGGGATGCCCGCCTCGCGTGCGATCGCCATCGCCGCGGCGGCATCGTCGATGCGCCTGGGCACGACGACGCCGATCGGCATGACCTGGTAGATCGACGCATCGGTCGCATAGCGTCCGCGATCCGCCGGCGTGAACAGCACGTCGCCATCGATCTCGCGGCGCAGGCGCGCGGCAAGGTCGGAGCGGTCGAGGGGCACGGACGAGATGGCGCGTGCTCCCGGTTCAGGAATTGACGAGATCGAGCCGCCGCTTGATCTGCTCGACATCGCCACCCACGCGGTCGAGGCGGCGCGAGATGGACGCTGTTTGCCCTTCGAGCCGGCTGACGCGCTCCTTCAGTTCGATCGCGTCATCCCGCGATGCCGCGATATCTCCGCGGATGGCGCGCAGCAGTTCCACCACAAGGTCGCGCGGGCCGTCGCTCATCGGCATTCTCCTGCCTCAACATAAGCACGTCGTGTTGCCGGAACCCATGCCTCCGCCGCATGGTCCATGCGACGTGAGGAGAACCGCATGGCCTACTACCAGTCGGCGCACGCCCCCGGCCGCCACTTCCTGCAAATCCCCGGTCCGACCAACGTTCCCGATCGCGTCCTGCGTGCGATCGACAATCCCACCATGGACCATCGCGGCCCCGATTTCGCCGCGTTTGGCAAGCGCATCCTCGACCGAATTCGTGAGGTCTTCCAAACCACCGGCCCCGTGGTGATCTATCCCGGCTCCGGCACCGGCGCCTGGGAGGCCTCGCTCGTCAACACGCTCTCCCCCGGCGACGCCGTCCTGATGTGCCGCACCGGCTGGTTCGCGACGCTGTGGCAGGAGATGGCGGAGCGGCTGCAGCTCATGCCCGAGTTTATCGAAACCGACTGGCGGCGCGGCGCCGACGTGGCCGCGATCGGCGAGACGCTTCGGCGCGACACCGCGCACCGGATCAAGGCGGTCTGCGTCGTCCACAACGAGACATCGACGGGCTGCACCAGCCGCGTTGACGAAGTGCGCGCGGCGATGGACCAGTCGGGGCATCCCGCGCTGCTGATGGTGGACGTGATCTCCTCGCTCGGCAGCATTGCATATCGGCACGATGCGTGGCGCGTCGATGTCACGGTCGCCGGGTCGCAGAAGGGCCTGATGCTGCCGCCCGGCCTTTCGTTCAACGCGATCAGCGCGAAGGCGCTCGCGGCCGCCGAGACCGCGAAGCTGCCCCGGAGCTATTGGGACTGGCGGCCGATGCTCGCTGCCAACGGGACCGGGTACTTTCCGTACACGCCGGCGACGAACCTGCTCTACGGCCTCGACGCCGCGCTCGACCTGCTCGCCAGCGAGGGGCTGGAGAACGTGTTCGCCCGGCACGACCGGCACGCCGAGGCCACCCGGCGCGCCGTCCGCACGTGGGGGCTGGAGGTGCAGTGCGCCGAGCCGCGCCACTATTCCTCGTCGCTCACCGCCGTCCGCGTGCCCGAGGGCCACAGCGCCGACGCGCTGCGTGCCGCGATCCTCGAGCGCTACAACATGAGCCTGGGCAACGGGCTCGGCCGGCTGAAGGACCGCGTGTTCCGCATCGGCCATCTCGGCGACCTCTCCGACCTGCAGGTCGTCGGTACACTGGGCGGCGTGGAGATGGGATTGCGCCGCGCCGGCATTCCGCATCAGTCGGGCGGCGTGCAGGCGGCCATCGACTACCTTTCAGGCAACGCCTGAGGCCCCCACTTACGCCGCGGTCACAAAAGGGACGAGCAATGATCGAAGTATGGAGCTGGCCGACGCCGAACGGTCACAAAGTGCATATTGCACTCGAGGAACTCGGCCTTCCCTATACGGTCATTCCGGTCAACATCGGCAGCGGCGATCAGTTCAGGCCCGAATTCCTCGCCATCACGCCGAACCACCGCATTCCGGCGATCGTCGATCCCGACGGCCCGAACGGCAAGAAGATCGAACTGTTCGAGAGCGGCGCGATCCTGATCTATCTTGCGGAGAAAACCGGCAAGCTGATGCCGACCGATCCCCACGCGCACTACATCTGCCTGCAATGGCTGATGTGGCAGATGGGCGGCGTCGGCCCGATGTTCGGGCAGTACAACCACTTCGCGAACTACGCGCCGGAGAATCTGCCCTATGCGATCGAACGGTACAGCAACGAGGTGATGCGCCTCTATCGCGTGCTGGAGAAGCGCCTGTCGCAGGCGGAGTATCTCGCAGGCGACGAATACTCGATCGCCGACATCGCGAGCTATCCGTGGACGCGCAACCCGGATAACCGCGGCGTCAGCGTCGAGAGCCTGCCGAACGTCAAGCGCTGGCTCGAGACGATCGGCGCGCGTCCGGCGGTGCAGCGCGGGGTGCAGGTGCTCGCCGACCGGCGGCGGCAAGGGCCGATCAGCGACGCCGAGCGCGACGTGATGTTCGGGAAGACGCAGTTCGCGGCGCGGTAAAACGTCGGCTCCCTCTCCCCGCATGTTGGGAGAGGGTCGGGGTGTGCGAAGTTCACAGCTCCTTCGCCCGCGCGCGCAGCGTGAATTTCTGCATCTTCCCGGTCGACGTCTTCGGCAGCGGCCCGAACACCACCGTCCGCGGCGCCTTGAACCGCGCCATGTTCTCTCGGCAGAACGCGATGATCTCGTCCGCCGTCGCCGACATGCCCGGCCGAAGTGCCACGAACGCGCAGGGCGTCTCACCCCATTTCTCGTCGGGCTTGGCGACCAC
>DATAPS010000414.1:0-1626 GCA_036265085.1 Acetobacteraceae bacterium
CAACACAAGGTGGGTCGGGGGAGGGGCTGATGCTCCGAGATCTCGCCGGGATCGCCCCCTCACCCCGGCCCTCGCCTGTAAGGGGAGAGGGAGACTTCGTCAGACCGCGAGATGGCGGATGCTCTGCCCCGTTCGCGTCGAAATCATCTCGGCGACAATGCTGCGATGGCAGTGCGTGTGGTCGCGTTCGAAACACAGCAGGCATGCAGGCGCCTCTTGCGCGATCGCGGTGGCCTGCGCGAGTTCGGCCTGCGCGGTGTCGGATTCCATGTGCGCGCAGAAGATGCGCCGCATGGTCGCCGGATCGCCGTGGCGCACCGCCTCTCGCCCGGCTTTCGGCGTGCCGAGCGCGCGCAGGTGGGTGTAGCGAATGCCGCGGTCGATGGCCGAGGCTTCCAGCAGGCGCTTGGAGAAGCCGGGCTTGCGCGAGTTCGGGACCGCTCGGATGTCGAGCAGATGCGCGACTCCCGCGTCGGTCAGCAACCTGAGCACCGCGTCGAGCGCCGTGCCTTCGTAGCCGATCGTGGCCAGCGGCGGCGCGGTGATCACCGCTTGACGCGTTCGACGCCGCCGCGCGGCGCGAGGCCCTGTTGCGCGAGGCAGCGCTGAGTGGCGTCCTTCACGGCGTCGCGCTGGTCAGGCAGGAGCTCGACGGACTTGGAGTCGTTCCCGCTGTTCCGCCGGATGATGAGGTCCTTGACGGCAGGATCGTCGTAGGCCCGCACCTCGCACTGCGCCCGGGCCTGCGCCTGCGCCGGCGTCGGCGGCTGATCCGGCTCCGGCTGCGGCGCGCCGCCGCCGCCGCAACCGGCGAGCGCCAGGAGCGCCACCAGCGCGAGGCGCGATCTCATCCGGCGGCGATCCAGTCTTCGATCAATCGGCGCGCGATGCTGTCGATCCGCGGCAGCAAGAAGCCGTGCGGCTCGCTGTCTCGCATCTGGTCGCGCGAGAACCAGCGCACGTCGAGCAGTTCCTCCGGATCGATGGTGATCTCGTCGTTCAGCGCCTCGCCATAGAAGCCGAGCATGATCGAGGCGGGGAATGGCCAGGGCTGGCTCGAATGGTAGCTGACCCGGCCGACGCGGATGCCGGATTCCTCGAACACCTCGCGGCGGACGGCTTCCTCCAGGCTCTCGCCGGGCTCCACGAAGCCCGCGAGCGTCGAATACATGCGGCTGTTCGGAAACCGGGCGGAGTGACCGAGCAGCGCGTGGTCGCCGCGCGTGATGAGCATGATGACGGCGGGGTCGGTGCGCGGGAAATGCTGGCTGTGACAGGCGGGGCAGAACATCACGTGCCCCGCGCTGCGCGGCTCGCAGAGACTGCCGCAGTTGGCACAGAAGCGTTGGCGGCTGCGCCAGTGCATCAGGCCACGCGCGTGGGCGAGCACGGAGGCGTCGTCCGGGGGGAGTTGCCCCGCGACGGCACGCAGATCGGTGAACGTGCCGACATCCGGCGGCAGCAGCGGAACGGGGTCGTCGGCGGCACTGACGTCGACCGCGAAGAGCGGAGTGTCGGCCTTGGTGCCGAGGAAGGCCCAGGGGCCACCGTCCATGCGGAGCGTCCCCGCCGCCTCGCCGGTGAGGAAGACGGCTTCCGGGCGTCCCGACTCGACGCCCCTCATCA
>DATAPS010000415.1:0-3176 GCA_036265085.1 Acetobacteraceae bacterium
CATGGAACTCGCCCGCGCGCTCGATCGCGGCGTGGACGGGCTGAAGCTGGTAGCCGTGAGCGCCGCCGACCTGGTCCGCGCCCGAGAACGGGTGGCTGCGTTCGCCTCGCCGCCCGAGCTGGTCGGGCTTGCCGATCTCGCGCGCGCCGACATCGTCGTGGAGGCGACGCCGGCCGCAGTGTTCGAGCAGGTCGCCTCGCCGGCGATCGCCGCCGGACGCATCTTCATTCCGAGCTCCGTCGGCGCGCTGCTGCCGCGCATGCATCTCGTGCAGCAGGCCCGCAAGACCGGGGCGCGCATCGTCGTGCCGACCGGCGCGCTGCTCGGGCTAGATGCGGTGCGGGCCTGCGCCGAGGACAATGTGGCGAGCGTCACGATCGAGAGCCGCAAGCCGCCGCGCGGGCTCGTCGGTGCGCCGTATCTGGAGGAGCACGGCATCGACGTGTTGGCGATCACGGAGGCGACCTGCGTGTTCGCCGGGAATGCGTTCGATGCGGCGCGCGGCTTCCCCGCGAACGTCAATGTCGCCGCGGCGCTGGCGCTCGCGGGCATCGGGCCGGAGCGCACGCAGGTGCAGATCTGGGCGGATCCCGGCGCGTCACGGAACATCCACACGATCCGCGTCGAGGCGGACGCCGCGCGGCTGACGATGACGATCGAGAACGTGCCGAGCGGGACCAACCCGCGCACCGGGAAGCTCACTCCACTGTCGGTGCTGGCTTGCTTGCGCGGGCTCGTTTCGACGCTGAAGGTCGGCAGCTGATCTTGCCGCAACGAGCGCGCCGCGCTCCCAGGTGCGGGGATGGCATCGGGCGTGCTGGCGACGAGCGACACCCGATCTTGAGGAAGCGCAGAACATTCCTCGCGGGCGCCGTCTCTCGCTCGCCTTCGCGCAGAAGCGAACGCCGCGGATGACGTGATGATAGGCGCGGTCTGGCCGCTCACCGGGAACGGCGTCTTGCCAAGGCGCTAGAGATTGCCGACCGCGCCTATGTGCTCCCGACAGGACGGATCGTGATGTCGGGGGGCCGGCCAAGGATATCGCTGCAGATACGGCCGGGCGTCGGGCATATTCGGGGATGTTGGGTGTCAAACCGGGGGAGAGATACGGATGGCCAATGAAATGAGCCGGCGGTTCCTGGCAGGGGGCACCGCGGCGCTGCTGCCGGCCGCCGCGATGATCGGACAGGCGCACGCGCAGAGCGGGATCGAAAGCACGTTCGACCGCATCACGCGCACCAAGACGTTGCGCATCGCCGCGCTGCCGGGCGAGCTACCGTATTTCCAAAAGGACATCGCGACCGGCGAGTGGAGCGGCGCGGCGATCGAGATGGCGAAGGACATCGCCAAAGTCTTCGATGCCAAGCTGGAATACGTCGAATCGACGTACGGCAATTCGGTGCTCGATCTGCAGGCGAACAAGGTCGATCTCGCCTTCGCACTGAACCCGACACCCCAGCGCGCGCTCGCAATCGGCTTCACGCACCCGATGATCATCCACCCGTTCGGCGCGGTCGCGAAAAAAGGGATGACGATCAAAACCTGGGACGACATCAACAAGCCGGACATCCGCGTCGCCTGCGACATCGGCTCATTGCACGAGGTGTGTGCGCGGCGGTTCGCACCGAAATCGCAGATCACCGCATTCAAGACGCGCGACGACTGTATCCTCGCGATGCAGGGCGGGCGGGTGGATGTCGATATTCTCGCGGCGATTCTGGGGCTGACGGCGATCGCGAAGAACCTGAATCTCGGGACCTACGCGCTGCTCAGCAATCCGACGGTGGCATTACCGAGCAATCTCGGCATCCGGCGCGAGCCGGACACGCGCTTCGTCGACGTGCTGAACGCGTGGCTCGACTTCAATCGCGGCACCGGGCAGATCAGGGAGTGGATGATCGGCGGGCTGGAAAAGACGGGCGCCACGCGGGAGAGCATTCCGGCGGAGCTGTCGTTCTGAGGGCGCGTTCACCGATCAAAACCCTCCCTCCTGGCGGGGGAGGGTTGGGTGAGGGGGAGCCTCAGGCGCGATTCCGGGGTATCTCCCCCTCCCCCAACCCCCTCCTGCAAGGGGAGGGGGTTTTCGTGCCGCACCGCTGACATGCCGTACCAGTGGAGCTTCGGCTTCCTCTGGCGCTACGAGAAACTGTTCCTCGTCGGCATCGAGGTCACGCTTGCCTACACGGTCGGCACCATCCTGCTCGGCCTCGTCCTCGGGCTCCTGATCGGCCTCGCGCGCCTCTCGCGTTCGTGGATCGTCAACGCGCCCCTCGTCGCGTTGATCGAGGCGTTCCGCTGCACGCCGCTGCTGGTGCAGATCGTGTGGTTCTACTACGCGCTTCCGGTGATCCTGGGCATCCAGATCCCCGCGACCGTCGCGGCGACTGCGGTGCTCTCCCTCTATACCGCCGCGTTCTATGCCGAAATCTTCCGCGGCGGGATCAAGTCGATCGAGCAGGGCCAATGGGACGCCGCCCGCGCGCTCGGGCTGCGCCGCTGGCCGATGATGCGGCATGTGGTGCTGCCGCAGGCGGTGCGGCGCATGGTGCCGCCGTTCATGAACCAGTCGATCATCCAGCTTAAGAACACATCGCTGGTATCGACGATCGCGGTGCCCGACCTCCTGTATCAGGGCACGCTCATCACCGCCGACACCTACCGCCCGTTGGAGACCTACACTGTGGTCGCGATCATCTATTTCGCGCTGCTGTTCCCCGCGACGCTCGCGGCGCAGGCCTACGAGAAGCGTCTGGCGAAAGCATGACGGCGGCATTCAGCACCTTCCTCTACTCGCTCGTCGCGTTGCTGGTGATCTTCGACCCGGCGGGGACGGCGGCGCTGTTCGTCGGCATGACGCCGCACGACACGCGGCAGGAACGTGCCGAGCAGGCCAAGCGCGCCTGCGCGATCGCCTTCGTCGTGCTCGCGCTGTTCGGCCTGGGCGGCGAGTTCCTGCTGCGCACGCTCGGCATCTCGCTCTCCGCGATGAAGGTCGCGGGCGGCATCCTTCTGTTCATCACGGCCGCCGACATGGTGACCGCGCGGGGACTGCTGCGCGCGACATCGGAGGAACGTGCGGCGGCGACGCGGACGGAGTCCGACATCAGCGTCTTCCCGCTCGCGATCCCGTTGCTCGCCGGTCCCGGCGCGATGACGACGATGGTGCTGCTGCAAAG
>DATAPS010000416.1:0-8020 GCA_036265085.1 Acetobacteraceae bacterium
GACTTGACCTTGTGGTCCTGCAGCAGGGTCAGGAACTGGCTGTAGGACACCGGCTCGACCGTCTGGTGGCGGATCCACCATGCTTGGAACAGCATCAAGGCGCCGAAGGCGACGATCCAGTACCAGAAATGCGCGCGCACCTCGGGCGGCGACGGCTTCTGTCCCTCCGGGCGACGGAGCCCCCGGCGTTGCGGATGGCCGCTGATCCATCGGTTGATGCGCGCCAGAAAGCCCTCGGGCTCCTCGCGGCGATCACGCGGGCTCTCGCGCTCGTAACGGTCCGCTGGGACGTCGCTCATACCTGCGCTCCGACGCTCTCCGACCGACACTACGCCGCATGTCGGCCATTGTTGCGGCGGCTCAGAGCCGCCCGGCCCGGATGTCCTGCCTGAGCTCGACAATCACCGGCAGCGGCCGGCAGTCGTCGAGCATCTCGAGCAACGCCGCGCGATGGTCCGGCTCGGAAAGGATGGTCTCGCGCGTGAGCCTTGGAAAGCCCTGCCGGTTGAGGGCATCGATCAGGATGTCGACAACCTGCTCTCGCATCTCATGCCCGTAGACCCATTCGATTCGACTCGCCGTCACCGTCATGCCCTAGCCTCCGAGAAAAGCCGCGCGGATCTCCGCGCTTGCCGCAAGCTCCGCTGCACGTCCGTGCTGCGTCACCCGGCCCAGCTTCAGCACATAGGCCGTCTCGCACACCTGCAGCGCCTTCGCCGCATTCTGCTCGGCCAGCAGGACCGAGACCCCGCTCGCCACGATTTGCGGAATGCGCCCCAGCACCTCCTCCGTCAGCCGCGGCGAGAGTCCGAGCGACGGCTCGTCCAGCAACAGCAGCCGTGGCCGGTTCATCAGGCTGCGCCCGATCGCCAGCATCTGCTGCTGGCCGCCGGAGAGCTGCCACGCCACCCGCGATTGTTGCTCCGCCAGGATCGGAAACAGCGCGAACGCCTCCTCCAACCGCCGCCGCCGCTCCGCCGCCTCTGCCCAGCAGGCCACGGCCAGATTCTCCCGCACCGTCAACCCGGGGAACGTCCGCCGCCCCTCCGGGCAATACCCGATTCCCAACCGCGCCCGCCGGTCCGCCCGCAGCGCCCCGATCGGCGTCCCATCGAAGCGGATCGTGCCGGTGCGCGCGCGGAGCAGGCCGATGATCGCCTTGATCAGCGTCGACTTGCCCGCCCCGTTCGCGCCGAGCAGCGCCAACGCCTCGCTGGTGCCAATCGTCAGATCCAGACCGTGCACGGCGACGATGTCGCCGTACCGGACCTCCAGCCCGGCGATGTCGAGCAAGGTCATGGTGCAGCCGGAGCGAGCTGGCCGAGATAGGCTTCGATGACACGCGGATCCGCCTGGACTTCTGCAGGACGTCCTTGGGCGATCGTGCGGCCGTCATCCAAGCAGATCATGCGATCCGCGAGTGGGGCGAGGAACGGTATGTTATGTTCTATAACAATCATGGAGAGGCCGCTTCTCGCCAGTTCGCGCAGCCGCCGCGTGAGATCCGCCTGTTCCGTCTCGTTCAATCCCGCGGCGGGCTCGTCCAGCAGAAGCAGGCGCGGCCTCGACGCCAGGGCGCGCGCAATCTCGACCCGCCGCCGCATCCCGTAGGGCAATTCCCCGCAACGCCGCATCGGTTCGTCCACGCCCATGCGCTCCAGCAGCACCATCGCCCCCCCGCGCGCCGTCCGCCACGTGCCGGGTGCGGCCAGGGCGACATTGTCGAGGGCCGTCATGTCATCAACGAGGGCGACCGTCTGGAAGGTGCGCGCGATCCCGTGTCGTGCGATCCGGTGGGGCAGAAGGCGGCTGACATCGGTGCCGGCGAAGCGGATGGTGCCGGATTGGGCCGGGAAGATGCCTGTAATCGCGTTGACCAGCGTGGTCTTCCCTGACCCGTTCGGGCCGATCAGGCCGAGCACCTCGCCAGGGCGCACAGACAGCGAGACGCCGTCCAATGCCGTTACGCCCCCGAACCGCCGACGGACGTCGTGGATCTCGAGCGCCGCGCCAGGGAACACGAACGTGCGATCTGCGGCTCGTGGCGGGGCCGGAGCTGTGCCGGCGCGGAACAGCCGCTCGGCGGCGGCGACGACGCCCTCGGGGATCGTGACGACGACCAGCAGCAGTATGACGCCGTAGGCCAGGAGGTAATCGTCCCGCATAAAACGGAACCACTCAGGCATCTCGATCACCAGCACCGCGCCCACGATCGCGCCGGCGATACGAAGGCGGCTGCCGATGACGGCGATGGTCAGGATCGTCACCATGACCGGGAAGGACAGTACCTCCGGCGAGATCACCCGGATGACGTGGACATAGAGCGAGCCGGCGGCCCCCGCGAAGGCGGCGCTGAGGAGGAAGGCGACGAACCGCAGGCGGGCGGTGTCGATCCCGACGGCGCGGGCCGCGACCGGATTGGCCCGCATGATCGCGCTCGCGGCCCCGCGTCGGCCGCGCATGACGGCCCAGACGATGAGCGCCCCGAGCGCGGCCGTGCTCCAGACCAGCGCGAGCGTGGGCCAGCCGTTGCGGATCGGCGCACCGAGGAGGGAGAGGCCAGGGATGCCGCCGATGCCGTTGGCGCCGCCCGTGAGGCCGATCCAGTCGGTCGCCGCGAGCTGGACGATCTGGCCGATGATGAGGGTCGCGAGCGCGAAATAGTGGGTCTGCAGCCGCAGCACCGGGATCGCGATCAGAGCGGCCAGCAGCACGGGTAGGCCGATGCTGAGCGGCAGCGCGGCGTCGAACGGCAGGCCCCACCGCACCGCGGCGATGGCAGAGGCATAGGCGCCGACGCCTACGAACGTGCCCTGGGAGAGCGCGAGCGCCCCGGCGTGGCCGAAGATGAACTGATAGCCGAGCGCGGCGATCGCGTAGATGCCTGCGACGGAGAGGACGCGCAGCGTGTAGTTCGAGCCGGTCGCCACCGCATAGCCATCGTAGGCGAGCACGCAGGCCAGCAGGACCCAGGGGACGGCCTGCCTCATGGCCGCTGGCGGATCGCTTCGCCGAACAGGCCCTGCGGCCGCACCACCAGGGTCAGCAGGATGACGACGTCGAGCACGATCGTGGAGGTGTTCTGCGAGAACAGTCCCGAGCCCGTGCCAACCGCGGGAAGCAGCACGGGCATGCTGGGGTACAGCACCTCGAACAGGGCTATCAGCAGCGCGCCGGCGACCGCGCCGGGGATGCTGCCCCAGCCGCCGATGACGATCGCGATGTAGGCTTTCAGGATGTAGTTCGCGCCTTCGGTGGGCGTGACGAAGAACGTGTTGGCGAGCAGCAGTCCCGCAGCCCCTGCCAATGCCGTTCCGACGGCGAAGGTGCCCGCGATCATCGCATCAACCGGGATGCCGATTGCGGCCGCGACCTCCCGGTCCTGGGCGACAGCGCGCAGTCGGCGGCCGAACTGGGTGTGGGCGAACAGCGTGTAGAGCGACCCGATCAGCAGTGTGGCCACGGCGATGACGGCGAGGCTCTGGCGGCTGACGAACATGCCGCCGAAATCGAACTCACCGACACCCAGCAACGGAGGTGCCGCTTTCGGCTCGGGTCCGAACAGAACGGTGGCGGCGTTCTGCAGGATGATGCCGACGGCGATCGTGCTGATGAACACCGCCTCGGGCGGGCGATTGCGCAGCGGGAAATAGGCAGCAAGGGCGATGAGGACGCCGAGGGCCGCCATCGCCGCGAGCAGGATCGGCAGCAGGACGATGGCCGGGACGGGGAGGTAGCTCGCGAGGACGACGGTGACGAAGCCGCCGATCATGACGAGGTCGCCTTGGGCGAAATTGACCGCGCCCGTCGCGTTCAGGATCAGGACGAAGCCGAGCGCGACGAGCGCATAGGAGGCGCCGAGCGCGAGGACGTTGAGGGCGAGTGGGAGGAGCATGGAGGTGACGGGGCGGCGCCACCCTCACCCAGCCCTATCCCCGCAAGCGGGGCGAGGGCTTCTTCTGTGAGGGGTCATTCCGCCGGGAATTCATAGTGCTTGACCACGTTCGGCGTGCGGGACGTGCCGTCGAAACAGATGATGACGGCGGAATGGGCCATGTTTCCCTTGCCGTCCGATTTGTAGGTCATCGCGAGCCCCGGATAGCGTGTCGTGGCCAGTGCCTTCGTGACGTCGGCGGCGGTCATAGCGCCGTCCTTCACCGCCGTGAGGACCATCATCGTCGCGTCGTACTGGCCGACCGCGAAGCCATCCGGGTCGCTCTTGAACGCGGCGCGGTAGTCATCCAGGAACTTCGCCATTCCCGGCGTCTCGGCGGAGATCGGCGACGAGCCGGTTTCGCCGCAAACCCCCTTCAGCTCGGCGGACTCCAGGAGCGCGACCGTTGACGCCTGGGAGAGCCCCGATCCGGCGACGATCGGCAGGCGGAGATTCATCGCGGCCGCCGCCTTCAGCAGCAGCGCCGTCGGCCCGCCATGGAGCTGCAGCAGCAGCGAGTCCGCTCCGGCCTCCTTGGCCTTCGCGAGCGCCGGCTGCATGTCCTTCACCGAAACGTCGAGCGCGTCCTCGTAAACCGGCTTGATCCCGTTCGCGGCGAGCACCTTGTCGATCTCGGCGTGCCCACTCTGGCCGTAGGCCGTCGTCTGATAGATCACCGCCGGCTTCTGGATGTGGTGCGTATCGATCGCGTAACGCACCTGCGCGCCTTTCACGACGCTATCGGCGGGGAAGAATCGGAAGACGTAGGGATTGCCTTTCTGTGTGATCTCCGCGGTGCCGGACATCGTTGTCAGCGGCACCCTGTTCTCGAGCGCCACCGGCAGCATCGCGAGCATCTGTGTGCCGAGCATCGACGCGACCACCGCGGTCACGTTCCCGTCGGAGACCGCACGCTCAAGCGCGTTGACGGCCACTTCCGGCGACGTTCCGGTATCCGTCACGTCATATTTCGCCGTGACGCCGGCGGGCGGATTGCGAAGCGCGAGCAGCGCGCCGTTGCGTTGGCTGGTGCCCTCCGTCGCCAGAAACCCGGTAATCGGCACGAGCACCGGAATGTTGGCCTCCGCTGCCCGCACGACCGTGGGCGCTGCGGCAAGGAGCGCGAGGATGGCGGCACGGCGGATCATCGCGGTTTCCCTCAGGTCGCGGCGACGGCGACCGCCTCGATCTCCAGCCGCCATTCGGGCCGAACCAGACCCGAAACATACACCAGGGTCGAGGCCGGCTTGTGGCCCTGCAGTACTTCCGCGCGCACGCGCCCGTTGATTTCGAGATCGCCCGAGTCCAGCAGGAACGTCGTCAGCTTCACGATGTCGCGGAACGTCATGTGAGCGCCCGCAAGCACCGCCTCGATATTCCGCCAGACCTGCCGCGCCTGCGCCTCGAAATCGGGGGACACCTTGCCCTCCGCGTCCGTCGCCACCTGGCCGGAGATGTAGAGCGTGCGCCTGGCGTCGCTGACGAGCATCCCCGGGTTGTAGGCGAGCGCGGCGTCGCGGGCGGGAACGGGGAGGATGGGGGTGACGGCCATCGCGCCTACTCCGCCGCCGCGCGTGCGGCCATTCCGGTGCCCTCGATCTCCTTGATGATCGGGATCGGAACGTCATGCGGCGCGACATCCTTGCGGATCTGCGCCAGTGCATCTGCGATGATCGTCACCTCCTCGTCGGGGAAGGTCGCGCCGAGCCCATATTCGGCCGCGAGCTGCCGCGCGCGCGCCGAGCGGCGGCGTTCATCCGGCGGTAGATTCACCACCGCGTAGACACCGTTGAGTAGGCTGCCACGCAGCTTTTTCGCGAACTTGGCACCCAACATCTCCTTCTGCTCGAGCGAGAGCGTGTTGAAGAAGCGCCGCATGAGGATGCGGCCAAACTGAATGTGCCGGGCTTCGTCGCGCAGGATCAGGCGGCAGGCTTCCTTGATCGCGGGATGGCGGGCGTTCTTGTAGCGCGCCGTCAATAGCTCGCCCGAGAGCTGCTCGAACAGCGTATTGACCGCCATGCCGGCGTAGAACGGCATCGCCTTTTCGTCCTTCTCATCGTGGAATTTCGGGATGACCATCTGGAAGTAGTCGCTGCGCGGGATCGGCTGATATCCGCCGAGCGCGTCGGCCACGCGGAAGGACGCTTCGTGGTGGCGCAGCTCCTCGGCGATGAAGTTGACGACGTGCTGCTTCACCTCGAACGGCAGGTGCTCGAACACCGCGTCGCGGTAGCGTTCCGCGCCGTACGGCGTCGCGCCGTGCTCCATCCACGCGCGCAGGCTCCACCACTCCCCGCCGGCGTCGCGAACCTCGCGTGGGAGGCCGGCGGCGAATTGCGTGAGCGCAGCCCAATCGATGTCTGTGACGGGGTTCCAGGCGAGGTCGCGCGCCTGCAGGCAGAGCTGCCAGATGTCGTCGTATTCGAGCTTCGCGACGACCGGGTAGGGATTCGGAGTCTGAATCGTCTCTTCCAGCATCGAGGCGTCCATCGGTCGCTCCTTCGCTCATGACGAGCCGACAATCGTCGGAGGGCATTAAGCGAAGCTTCGGCGGACATTGTCCAGCCTTCGCGCCCGGTGAAGAGGTTCAGAGCCGGCGGGCGGCGGCGGGCGCTTTATCGGGTCGTGCCCGCGACGACGCGGGCGTCAGATTTGGCAGATGGCCCGTGAAGATGCTTCGCATCGTCACATCTCTGTTGCTCGCCGTCGCCGCCGCGGCGTTCATGCACGCGCCGGGCAGCGCGCCTGCCACCGGGTCCGAAGACGCGGCGTTGCAGGCCTATCACAACATG
Organism: Acetobacteraceae bacterium; assembly: GCA_036265085.1. Lineage (GTDB taxonomy): Bacteria > Pseudomonadota > Alphaproteobacteria > Acetobacterales > Acetobacteraceae > DATAPS01. The sequence continues at coordinate 6,730 of DATAPS010000416.1, forward strand.
GATGAGACGCGCGTGCTCGATCGCGCGATGATTCATGCTGGCCCGTTCGACGTGCCGGATTACACGGGCTGAGGACTACGGTTTGCGAACCCTCATCCTCGCCGCGCCCGGCGAGGGAGGAGGTTCACGCGCCGCCGCCATGCGCCGCGTGGACATAAAGCGCTTCCCTACGCGGCTTCGCCTCGACGGGTGGTGGGAGCGGAAGTTCATACGCCACCGGGCGCGCATGGTCGGCAAGCAGCAGCGCGGGGTCATAGACGCTGTTGAAGCGGAACAGGCTGCGGACGAAGTTCGTCCGCCCGCGCGCCAGCAGCCGGGCCGATAACCCCGCCGTTGCGCGCAAAGTCTTCCAGCCGAGATGCTTCAGCTGGAGCACCTTCTGCGTGCGCACGAGCTCCGCGTAGAACTCGGAGAGCGGCAGCTTCGTCGGCAGGACACAGTGCTGGATGTCGAACAGGCGATAGTCGCGGCTGATCAGTCGTCGCGCTTCGGTCAACCAGGTCTCCGTACCGGGATAGGGCGTATTGACGCTGAGGTTCACCACTTCCGGCACCTCCAGGCACCATTGCCGGACCGCCGCGAAGCGGGCGTGATCCCAGTCGGGGTCCACGATGATATTGACGGCGACATTGATGTCCAGCGAGCGCGCGAATTCGAGTGCCTCGAAATTGCCGCCGAGCGAGGCGCGCTTGCGGTATTTGCGCAGTCCCTCCTCGTCGATCGCCTCCAGACCCAGAAAGATGTAGTCGAGGCCGAGGCCCTTCCACATCCGGAAGACCTCCTTGTTGCGGAGCAGCACGTCGCCGCGCGTCTCGAGGTAGTAGCGCTTGCGGATGCCGCGGCGCGCGATCGTCTCGCCGATCGCGACGCCGTGCTCGGCATGCACGAAAGCGACGTCGTCCACGATGAACACACCTGGCTCGCGGATCGAGGCGAGGTCCTCAACGACGCGGTCGGGCGAGATCAGGCGATAGCTCCTGCCATAGAAGGTCCAGGCGCTGCAGAACGCGCAGTCCCAGGGGCAGCCGCGCGAGAACTCGATCGACGCGGCGGGTTCCAGCGGGCCGATGAAATACTGGCGGCGGTGACGCAGGAGATGCCGCGCCGGGCGGAGCGCGTTCAGGTCCTCGACGAACACCGGCGGACGGCCCTCGCCGGCGGCCGTCACCGCGCCCGGCACCGAAGCGGCGATCTCGGCGGGGTCGCGGGTGCCCGCCAGCGCCGACAGGAGGCGGGGTAGGACGGCTTCTCCCTCGCCCTTGAGCACACAGTCGATCGCGCCGTCCGCATG
>DATAPS010000417.1:0-11637 GCA_036265085.1 Acetobacteraceae bacterium
GATCCTGCCGAATTCGCCGCCGGTCACCGGCCCGACAGCAAGGCCGCCCCAGGCGGTCAGCTTGTGCAGGCGACCGATCAGTGGATCGGTGTGCGCAACGCCCGAATCGCGCTCATGGATGATGACGGCGTGCGGGCGCGCATGACCGGCGCGTGGTTGCGCCAGATGGGGCACCGTGACGTATTCGTTGTCGAAGGCGACCTCGCCGAAATGACGCTGCCCGGCCCGGGCGCGCTCGTCGTATCGGAACTCGCCGCCCCGGTCCCGGAGATCGGTGCGGACGAGCTAGCGCGGGCAGACGGCCCGATCGTCGTCGATCTCGCGCGCAGTGTGGAGTTCCGCGCCGGCCACATTCCCGGCGCCGTCTGGGGGGTACGCACGCGGCTCGCGGCGCTCAAGGATCGGCTGGCGGGTGCGACGCTGGTCATCGCCACCTCGCCGGACGGGACGCTCGCCCGGCTCGCCGTCGACGAACTCGCCGGGCTGACGGATGCCCCGGTGCGGGTCTTGGCGAGCGGCACGGCGGCCTGGACCGGCCCTCTCGAATCCGACCGCACCAACCCGCCGGACGAGGCCTGCGTCGACTTCTATCTGCGCCCGTACGATCGCAACAGCGGCGTGGAGGAGGCGATGCGCGCTTATCTCGCCTGGGAAATCGACCTGGTCCGCGAAATCGAACGCGACGGCACGGTGGCCTTCGGCGTCTCCACGCTTGCCTGATCTCCTCGCGCATCTCCGAACCGGTGCGGGCCGACTCGGGGCCGCCACTCTCGACGCGCTGCTGCCGCCGCAATGCCTCACCTGCGACGCGCCGGTCGACCATGTGGGGGGACTTTGCCCGGGCTGCTTTGACGCGACCTCCTTCATCACCGAACCCTGTTGCGCCAGATGCGGCCTGCCGTTCGCCCACCGTGCGGGCGGCCGCGTCTGCCGGGCGTGCGCGCTTGCGCCACCCCCCTGGGGCCGCGCGCGGGCGGCGCTGCAATACGACGCGCAGGCCAAACGCCTCATCCTGCCGCTGAAATACGCGGATCGCATCGAGTTGGCGAAGTCGATCGCCGCGATGATGGCGCGCGCCGGTGCCGCCCTGCTGTGCGATGCGGATGTGCTCGTGCCGGTGCCGCTGCATCGCCGCCGGCTGATCGCCCGACGCTACAATCAGGCGGCCCTGCTCGCCCACGCGCTCGGGCGGCTCGCGAACCGAGCTGTCGTGCCCGACGCCTTGCTCCGGCTGCGCGCCACCGCGCCGCTCGGCGAACTCGGTGCGTCTTTGCGCATGGACGTGGTGGACGGCGCCTTCACGGTGCCGCCGAAGCGGCTGCCCCGAATCGCCGGCCAGCGCGTGTTGCTCGTCGACGATGTCCTAACATCGGGTGCCACCTGCCGCGCCTGCACCGAGGCGCTCTTCGACGCGGGCGCCACAACAGTCGACGTGCTGGTCGCTGCGCGCGTGGGAACGGGCTGGCGGGAGCAGCCTGCCGCCTGAGCTTGCACCCGTGTTGCACGATGCCCACCCTCACCACGAACACGTGAAGGAATGTCGGATGCCGCAGGTCGAGATCTACACGCAGCCGTGGTGCGCCTACTGCGCGCGCGCGATCCGGCTTCTGGAAAGCAAGAGCGTCCCTTTTCGCGAGATCGACGCGCCGAACGGCACGCCCGAGCGTGAAGAGGCGCGGAAGCGGTCGGGCGGCCGGACCACGGTGCCGCAGATCTTCATTGATGGTCGGCATATCGGCGGGTCGGATGAGCTGGCGGCTCTCGAGCGGTCTGGCAAGCTCGACCCTTTGCTTGCGGCGGCGTGAGCGGATCGGCCACACGCGCCACATTTCGATGGCACTGTCTTGTGCCGAGTGCCAACGTCCTCACATACTTGAGAACTTTCGCGAGATCGGGAAGCAGGACGGACCGGCCAGATGATCCACTACGCGCTGCGCTGCGGCAGCGACCATCAGTTCGAGGGCTGGTTCAACGACAGCGCTTCTTTCGCGATGCAGGAGGAGCGTGGGCTGCTTGAGTGCCCCACCTGCGGCGATAAGTCCGTCACCCGCGCCCTGATGGCGCCGGCATTGCCCAAGCCTGGTCAGGCGAAGCAGGATCGGCTCTCCGCCCCCGCGGAGCCGCAGAAAATGCCGGTCAAATCGGGCGCGAAGCTCCCGGCCGAGATGTTCGCGTTGCTACAGCGCATGCGGACGGAGGTCGAGAAGCGGTGCGACTACGTGGGCCCTGAATTCGCCGACGAGGCAAGGCGCATCCATCGCGGCGAGTCCGACGCACGCGGCATCTACGGCGAGACCTCGCCCGAGCAGGCCGAGGCGCTCCAGGAAGAGGGGATCGAGATCGCCAGCATTCCGTGGGTTCCCCGCGCGGACGGGTGAGGAGCGGCTGTCAACGGGCGCGGTCCAAACGGACGCGATCGGGGGCTTTTGGTCGCTGATCAAGCGGAATGTGTTGAGACGGTAATCGCCTGACGGTGACCACACCGGCGGGGTGCCCGAGCGTCAAGAGTCTGGGGCACGCGGCCGGTGTGGCCCCTGTCAGGCGATATCCATCTCTGTACAAACGGGGTCTTCAAGCAAGTCCTTGACGACCTAAAGGCTCATGCCAGCACGCTGGTAGGACGGCCTCTGGGCGATTCCATGGGGGAAGAATATTGGGGGGATAATATGATTGACGGTTTGATCGCCGCATCAAGCGACTGGATTCTGATGGCAGGAAGAATTCTTCTAACCGTACTTTTCGTCATGACCGGATGGGAAAAACTTACCGGTTTTTCCGGAACGATCAAATATATGGAAACCGTTCCGGCTCCGATGCCCAAGATCTCAGCAGCTATTGCTGTGGTGATGGAGCTGTTTGTGGGACTGTTTTTAGTTTTAGGCATCGCTACCCGACCTCTTGCACTTTTATTAGCCATCTGTATTTTTGGCACTGCAATAATTGGCCATAAATTTTGGACCATGGAAGGCGAGGCTCGCTACAATAATCGCATCAATTTTTTCAAGAACATCAGCATCATTGGCGGCCTATTGCTGCTCGCTGTGACAGGACCGGGAAGGTTTGCCCTCGGACCCTAGACTAAGCCCCAATCTGCGCCAGAAACCGGCCTTGATTGCGCGTCCGCGACATTTCGATTACGTGCCGCTGCAGCTACCGGCGCCGAGCCGCTGCTGCGCACCCTGTCGGAAGAGGGCGGTTCGGCGGCAGCGTGGCGTCCGCCTTCAGTCTGAGGTGGTCGGGTCGCATCGGAGCCTCGCGGCATCCGCGCCCGCGATCCGGCCGAAGACGGCGCCGCGCCGGGCCGGTCTGGTCGCGTCCGTTGGGCCACCGCCCATCACGGGCACGCGGAGAAAGCGGAAGCCGACCTCTCAAGTTAACAACGGTCCGAAGAATAAGGGCAGGTCACCAGCGCTCTACGATGCCGTTCGACGGCGGCCGGTTCACCCGGGTTCGCAGTACGATCCGCCACGTCGGTTGGGTGAGAGGGGCGCGCGGTCATTCGTTGGAAGAACTAACATAAATCCAGCATCAAACCTTCGTCCGCACCCGATTCCCTGTTGCCCAATTCGCCGCGTCGCCGCATATTTCCGTCAGTATAACCAACCAAGGAACGTTAGTGATCCCATCCCCCGCCCTCGCCGCCGCCGACCGTCTCGTGCTGATCGTCGCCGATCTGCACGAGGCGGCGAGCGTGCGCGCGGCGGCGGCGGGGCCGCTCGCGGCGCTGCTCGCCCTGGTCGCGTCCTGGCTCGACCGGCTGTTCGGCCGCTTCGCCCGCATCACCGCCCGGCTGCACGCCGGCAAGATCCCCGCGCCGCGATCCCGGGCGGAAACCGTGCAGCGGACGCAGCCCGCCCGAACGGCGGAGACCGCGCCGCTCCGACGCGCCGACCGTCTGCCCGCGAACGCCCGCTGGCTAGCCCTGCTGCTCGGCCCGCAGGCGGCGGCGTTCCAGGCGGAGTTGTGCTCCCTGTTGTCGGACCGCGCGACGGTCGCGTCGCTGCTCGAAGCGGCCCCGCACTATGCCCGGCTGCTCCGCCCGCTCTGCCGCGCCTTCGGCATCCCCCTCGTCCCGGCGCTGCGCCGTCCCCGCCCGAAGCGCGAACCGGTCGCGCCGCCGCCCGAAGCACAGCTCCGACCTCCCGAACCCCAGCCGCCGCCGCTGGCGAATCCGGCGGTGCCGTCCTTCACGCAGACCGTGGAGGAGCCCATGCACGCGCGCGTCGCCCGGTATCTCACCCGGCAACGAAGCGGCCGCCCGAACTGGGGCATCACCTGACGCGCAGTCTCGCCACGCCCATTTTGTTCCGATATCGATACAGAGGGGACGGCTAGCGCTCCGCCGCCATCAAGTAGTTCACGCCGAGATCGCGGCTGATCCGCCATGATCCGGCGAGCGGCCGATAGCTGAGACCCGCGAGATCGGCGACGCGAAGGCCGGCCCGCCGAAGCATCTCGGCAAGCTCGGACGGCGTCAGGAATTGCCGCCAGTCATGCGTGCCGACCGGCAGCAGTCGCACGATGTATTCGGCCCCGATCTTGGCCGTGAGCAGGCTCCGCGGCGTCCGGTTGATCGTCGACAGGAAGAGCAGTCCTCCTGGTTCCAGCAGCGCCGCCAGGTTCGCGATGAAGCCCATCGGGTCCGGCACGTGCTCGATGACTTCGAGCGCCGTGATCGCCTGATACCGCGCGCTTTCGCCGATCAGCTCCTCCGCGACCGCCTCGCGATATTCGGGCGCGTTCGCCATCCCGGCCGCATGGGCGCGGGCCGCCGCCAGCGCTGCCCGGGCCGCATCGATCCCGAGCACCCGATGCCCGCGCCGCGCGAGAGCCTCGGCCGCGAGCCCGGCGCCGCAGCCGACATCGAGCACGCGGGCACCGCCCGCGCCGAACCCGCGCCGTAGCCGCGCCTCGATCCAGGCGATTCGGGCCGGATTCATCTCATGAAGCGGCCGCATCGGGCCGCGCGGATCCCACCAGCGCGCGGCGAGGGCGTCGAAACGCGCGATCTCCGCGGGGTCCGCGCCCCCGCTTCCGGCCGGACGGTCAGTCGCTTCCATGTTGCCGGGCGCGCCGCCCCCCAGTATGTCCTGCCCCCTTACGTGATCGCCCGGCCCCCGTCTTCCAACAATCAACCCTTCAGCAGTCAAGTCTCTCCAGCAGTCAGAATGTCCCGCATCGTCATGAAGTTTGGCGGCACTTCGGTCGCCGATCTCGAGCGCATCCGCAACGTGGCCCAGCGCGTCAAGCGCGAGCGGGACGCCGGGCACGAGGTCGCGGTGGTCGTCTCGGCGATGGCCGGCGTCACCAACCAGCTCGTCGCATGGTGCCAGAATCTCGCCCAACTGCACGATGCCCGCGAATACGACGCGGTCGTCGCCACCGGCGAGCAGGTCACCGCCGGCCTCACCGCGATCGCTCTGCAGGAGATCGGCGTCGAGGCGCGCTCCTGGCAGGGCTGGCAGATCCCGCTGCGGACCGACGACGCGCACGGCCGCGCCCGCATCGAGACGATCGAGGGCCACGATCTGGTCGGCCGGATGCAGCGCGGCCAAGTGGCGGTTGTCTGCGGCTTCCAGGGGATCGGTCCCGACAACCGCGTCACGACCCTCGGCCGCGGCGGGTCCGACACCTCGGCCGTGGCCCTCGCCGCCGCGCTTCGGGCCGATCGCTGCGATATCTATACTGACGTCGACGGTGTCTACACGACGGACCCGCGAATTGTGCCGCGGGCGCGCAAGCTCGATAAGATCGCGTACGAGGAGATGCTGGAGCTCGCCTCGGTCGGGGCCAAGGTGCTGCAAACGCGCAGCGTCGAGCTCGCGATGAAGGAACGCGTGCGTGTGCAGGTCCTCTCCAGCTTCGAGGACCGGCCCGGCACGCTCGTGGTCGACGAGGACGAGATCGTGGAGAAGGAAATCGTGTCGGGCATCGCCTACTCGCGCGAGGAGGCGAAGATCACGGTGCGCCATGTGCCCGACCGGCCGGGCATCGCCGCGGCGATCTTCGGCCCACTGTCCGCGGGCGGCATCAACGTCGACATGATCGTGCAGAATCTCGGTGCCGACGGGTTGACGGACATGACGTTCACGGTGCCGCGCGCCGACCTGCCGCGGGTACGTGCTGTGCTGGACGAAAATAAGGGTGCGATCGGATTCAGCGAGGTGCTGGCCGACTCCGACGTCGCCAAGATCAGCGTGGTCGGCGTCGGCATGCGCAGCCACGCCGGCGTCGCGAACACGATGTTCTCGGCGCTTGCCGCCCGCGGGATCAACATCCAGGTGATCTCGACCAGCGAGATCAAGGTCAGCGTGCTGATTGGCGCCGAATACACGGAGCTGGCTGTCCGGGCGCTACATACCGCATACGGTCTCGATGCCACCTGACATCGCCACCCCCGACGTCGGCGTGCTGCGCGCCCGTATCGAGCTCGACCGGCTCTGGCAGCGCGGCGCCGACTTCCTCGGTTGCCACGTCGCCATCATGGGCGGCGCGATGAGCTGGGTCAGCGAGCGCCATCTCGTCTCGGCCATATCGAATGCCGGCGGGTTCGGCGTGATCGCCTGCGGCTCCATGGGACCGGACCTGCTCGCCGCCGAGATCGCGGCCACGCAGGCGATGACCGCCCGACCGTTCGGCGTGAACCTGATCACGATGCACCCGCAGCTCGACGATCTCGTGCGCGTATGCCTGGAGGCGCGGGTCGGCCATATCGTCCTGGCCGGCGGCATCCCGCCGGGCGGCGCCGTGCGCGCCGTCAAGGACGGGGGCGCCAAACTGATCGCTTTCGCCCCCGCGCTGGTGCTCGCTAAGCGGCTGGTGCGGTCCGGCGCGGATGCGCTCGTCATCGAAGGGTCGGAGGCGGGCGGCCATATCGGCCCGGTCTCGCTGACCGTGCTCGCGCAGGAGATCCTGCCCCATATCCGCGATGTCCCGGTGTTCGTCGCGGGCGGTCTCGGCCGCGGTGAGGCGATCCTCGCCTACCTGGAGATGGGCGCCTCGGGCGCGCAGCTCGGCACCCGCTTCGCGGCCGCGGTCGAAAGCATCGCGCATCCCGCCTTCAAGCAGGCGTTTATCCGCGCCCATGCGCGTGATGCTCTGCCCTCGGTCCAGCTCGACGAGCGCTTTCCGGTCATTCCGGTCCGCGGTCTCGTCAACGCCGGGACCAAGCGGTTTCTCGAGCATCAGTCCGAGACGCGGCGTCGGTTCCAGTCGGGCGAGCTGACCCGCGAGGCCGCGCAGCTCGCGATCGAGCATTTCTGGGCCGGCGCCCTGCGCCGCGCCGTGATCGACGGTGACGTCGAGCAAGGCTCGGTGATGGCGGGCCAGTCCGTCTGCATGGTCACCGCCGTGCAACCGGTCGCGGAGATCATGGAGGAGCTCATCGCGCAGGCGGCCGCGGCGCTGGCCGCGCGACACCGCCTCGCTTTCGCGGACTAGCGCGCGCATGTCCGCACCCCGCCGACTCCTGATGCGCCTGCGGGAATTCGCGGCCCGTGGAACAACCTCTCTGCCGGAGGTTGTCCGGTTGGTCGCGAATGAGATGTCGGCTGAAGTCTCCTCCGTCTACGTGATGAATGCGGGCGACCTGCTCGAGCTCGCGGCGACCGAAGGGCTGCGTCAGGAAGCGATCGGCCAGACCCGGCTTCGGGTGGGCGAGGGGATTGTCGGTCTCGTCGCCGCGACCGGCCATGTGCTCAACCTTCCCGATGCCCAGTTCCATCCCGGCTTTGCCTACCGGCCGGAGACTGACGAAGAGCCTTACGCCTCCATGCTGGCCGTCCCGGTCCGCCGGGCCGGCCGCACGCTCGGTGTCCTGACGGTGCAGAGTCGCGCGCCCCGCAAGTTCGAGGCGGACGAGGTGGAGGTGCTGGAGACCGTCGCGATGCTTCTCGCGGAGATGCTCGCCGCCGGCGGCGCCAGCGATGCCGCCGAGGAAGGGGTCATGTCGACCGCGCAGCGCCGCTTCGCGGGCTCCATGCTGGTGCCGGGCATCGCTATTGGGGAGGCCGTGCTGCGCGGTGCCTGGCACGCGCCGCATGCCACGCTCGCGGACGATCCCGAGGCCGAGCTCGCGCGCTTCCAGGCGGCGGCGGAGAGCACCCAGCGGAGCATCGATACCCTTATCAGCGAGCGCCTCCCCGAAGGAGATGCGCCGCGCGAGATCCTGGAGGCGTACCGCCTTGTCGCGGCGGACGCCGGCATGAGCCGTCGCGTGATGGAGGCGGTCCGGCAGGGCCTGTCCGCGGAAGCCGCGATCCATCAGGTCGGCGGCGAGCTGCGAGATCGGATGCGGCGGATCGTCGACCCCTATCTGCGCGAACGGCTCGCCGACCTTGAGGATCTCAGCAACCGCCTGCTCGCCGCCCTCGCAGGCCCCAAGGCCGACGCCGCAGTGCCGCCGGGCGCCATCCTGATCGCGCGACGTCTCGGACCGGCGGAGTTGCTCGATTGGCACGCGCGCGGCATTTCCGGCATCGTGGTCGAGGAAGGGTCGCCGGGCGGTCACGCCGCGATCCTCGCCCGCGCGCTCGGCCTGCCGACGATCTCCGGCGCGCGCGGCGCGCTCGATACCGCCAACGACGGCGACGCCGTCGTGCTGGACGCCGACGAAGGCCTCGTCGTCATCCGTCCGGAGCACGAGGTGCGGACCGCATATCTCGCAGCCGTTCAACTGCAAACCGAGCGGCGCGCCGGGCTCGCGATGTTGCGCGATAAACCGTCCGTCACCCGCGATGGCGTGCCGCTGCGGCTGATGCTGAACGTCGGGCTCGCGCTCGAGCTCGCGCAGCTCGATCTGACCGGCGCCGAGGGCATCGGCCTGTTCCGCACCGAGATCGCCATGCTCGCGCGCGGCGCCGTCGTCGACGTGCCCGAGCAGGTCGAGGTCTATTCGCGCGTGCTGGATGCCGCCGCGGGTCGGGAGGTCGTCTTCCGTACGCTCGATCTCGGCGGGGACAAGCTGCTCCCGGGTGGCCCGCCCGCCGAAGAGGAAAATCCCGCCATGGGATGGCGGAGCTTGCGGATCGGGCTCGACCGGCCGGCGCTGCTGCGGCGGCAATTGCGCGCGCTGCTGCTCGCGGCAGATGGGCGCGAACTTTCGGTGATGTTTCCCATGGTCGCGACCGTGGCCGAATTCCGGGCCGCCAAGTCGTTGCTCCTCGCCGAGGCGCGCCGTGTGACGCGGCCACCCGAACGCCTGCACGTCGGCACGATGCTGGAAGTGCCGGCCCTGATGTACGATCTGCCGGCGCTCGTGTGCGCGGTCGACTTCATCTCGATCGGCACCAACGACCTGATGCAATTCCTGTTCGCCGCCGATCGCGGGACGCCCGCGCTCGCGGGCCGCTACGACGTGATCTCGCCGCCCGTGCTCAAGCTGCTCGAGACGCTGCTGAGTCACGCTTCGCCCGCAGGGGTTCCGGTTGCGGTCTGCGGTGAGGCGGCGTCCCGCCCGGTGGAAGCGATGGTGCTCGCGGCGCTCGGCATCACCACGTTATCGATGCCAGCGTCCTCGCTGCTCTCGGTGAAGGGTTTTCTAGCGACGGTCGAGCTCGCCGCCGTCCGCGCGGTGCTCGCGCAAGCGCGTGCCGCGGCGAATGTGGCGGCTTCGTTGCGGGAGCCGGTCACGATGTGGGCACGCGAGCACGGCCTTTCGGTTTAGCGGTCCATCGTTGGCAAGGTCTTTCGGCGCGGCTAGAAGCCTGCGCATGTGAAGATCGCGCGAGAGCGGGCGGCCCGCGCCGGCTATGAGCAGGGTTCGAGGTGCGGGCGTGCGGAATCGGAGATCCATGGCCGAGACGCGACTTTTCGAACACGACGGCGACCGCGACGTCCCGGCCGACTCTTCCGCTCTGGTCGGCGCCGAACTCCGTGCCGCCCGCGAGCGGCTTGGCTGGACGCTGCCTGCGGTCTCGGCGACGCTGCGGATCCGACTGCCTTACCTCGAAGCGATTGAGGCGGGCCGCAATTCCGTGCTGCCCGGCAACGCCTATGCCGTCGGGTTCATCCGTACCTACGCCCAGACGCTCGGGCTCGATCCCGATGAGATCGCACGACGGTTCAAGACCGAAGCGGCAGAGGTGAATCGCAAGACGGAGCTCGCCTTCCCGGCGCCGGTGCCCGACCGCGGCATCCCAGCCGGGGCTGTCGTGCTCGTGGGCGCGGTGATCGCGGTGATCGCCTATGCCGGCTGGTACCGCTTCTCGGCGATCGAGTCCGGAACGACCGCGGTTGTGCAACCCGTTCCGGCCCGTCTGGCGCATTTGGCGGAGAAACCCGCCGAGCCGTCGATTCCTCCGGCTTCGGGGCCCGACGGCGCGCGGGTCGTGGCCGCCACTCCGTCGCCCGACCCGGAGGCAACCAAGCCGGTGGTCGCCGCGCCGCCCGTGCCCTCGCCAACGCCCTTGCCGTCGAAGGAGGCGATGGGCCCGCCAGTACCTCCGGTCATCGCCAAGCAGTTCGCCGCTTCGGCCGCCACCCCCCAACTCGCCGCGGCTGCCAATCTCGGCGCGCCCCCAGCGGCGCCGACGCTCGCGCCGCAGGTCCTCGCTCCGCCCCCTTCCGCCGGCTCCGGGGATGGGCCGCGGCTGCAGGTCAAGGCGATTTCGGAATCATGGGTTCAGGTGCGCGAGAAACAGGGCGGCGTTTTGCTGAACAGAGTCCTGAGAAGCGGCGAGACATGGCCGGTGCCGTCCGACAAAGGACCGCTGCTGATGACGACTGGAAATGCCGGCGGGACCGCGCTGATCGTGGACGGGGCCGCGCAAGCGCCGCTGGGGCCGGATGGCGCTGTCCGGCGCGACATTCCGCTCGACCTCGCCTCCTTGGGTGATCCAAAGGCGGGCGCGGCTCCGCTCACCGATCCGGCGGGTCCACCGCCGCGCCCCGGTCCGGTTTCGCGGACCAACTGAGGTGGCCGGCCCCCGATTGCCTCGGCGCGGGGGCGGGCGCATATCGTCACCCGGCCGGCCACCCGGAGATCGCCATGAGCTACCGTCCGTATCAGCACATCGAACGACGCAAATCGCGCCAGATCTTCGTTGGCCCCGTTCCGGTCGGCGGCGACGCGCCGATCACCGTGCAGACCATGACCAACACGCCGACGACCGACGTCGCCGGCACCGTCGCGCAGATCAAGCGCTGCGAACGGGCGGGCGCGGACATCGTCCGGGTCTCCTGTCCCGACCAGGAAAGCGCGCTGGCGCTCAAGGACATCGTCCGGCAGGTCGACGTGCCAATCGTTGCCGACATCCACTTCCACTACCGCCGCGCGATCGAGGCGGCGCAGAGCGGGGCGGCGTGCCTGCGCATCAACCCCGGGAATATCGGCAGCTCCGAGCGGGTCCGCGAGGTGGTGCAGGCCGCGCGTGACCACGGCTGTTCGATGCGGATCGGCGTCAACGCCGGCTCGCTCGAGAGACATCTGCTCGAGAAGTACGGCGAGCCGAACCCGGAGGCGCTGGTCGAGAGTGCGCTGGAGCACGCCAAGATCCTGCAGGATCACGATTTCCATGAGTTCAAGATCAGCGTGAAGGCGTCCGACGTATTCATGGCGGTGGCCGCCTATCAGCAGCTCGCCGAAGCCTGCGACTACCCGCTCCATCTCGGCATCACCGAGGCGGGCGGTTTGCGCAG
>DATAPS010000418.1:0-4556 GCA_036265085.1 Acetobacteraceae bacterium
GCTGCCAGGCGTAAAATACTGCACGTTTGCGAACGAAACCGGACGTGGGCCACGGCCGGCGAGCAGATCTTGGGCGAAATCCGGCGGGAGATAGAGCGCCGCGATCGCCCGTCCGGCCCGGATCGCGCTCGCCGCCGCGCCGAGGTCATTTGCTCGTTCCATTACCGTAATGCCGGGTGAGGCAGCGAGCGTCTGGATGAACTGCCGCGAGGTCGGCGTATTGTCCATATCGACCACGACGACATCGAGCCCGCGAATGACCGCGCGGCTGAAGGTCAGCCCGAGGACCGAAAACGCGATCACCGGCACGCCGAAAAGGAGGAAACGCGCGACGGGATCACGCAGGATCCAGCGTATCTCGCGGGAGGCGACAGCGACCAGCCCGGACCGTGGCGGCGTCACGAACGGCGCTCGTTCCAGTCAGTGTAGACGCTCATGCCGGGCCGGAGCCCTGGGACGGGCTCCGCAGGGTAGGCGCGCACCTCGAAGGTGCGGAGATCGAACTCACCACTCGATCGTGTCGCGCGCCAGCCGGTGTATTCTCCCTTCGCGCCGACGATGCGGACTACGAGCGGGACAATGCGGTTACCGAGCGCGGGCACGCGCACATCGATCGTCGCGCCCGGCTTCAGATCGCGCAGCAGATCCTCGCGGAGGTCGAACTGGACCCACATGTCCCCGAGATCGACGAGGGTGATCAGCGGAACGCCGGGAATCACGACCTCGCCTGCCTCGACAGGGATGCGGAATACCTGAACGTCTGCGGGCGCCGCCACGACCATCTGGTTCACCAGCGCCTGCTGCGTCTCCACATCGGCTTTGGCGGTTTCGACTTTCGCCAGGGCGATACCGAGATCCTCGCGCGTGAAGCCCGAGACCGCTTCTTTGTAGCTGAAGCGGGCCTCGTCCAATGTGCGCTCCGCGAGCGTCAGCGCCGCCGCGTCCTTGTCGTACTGCGATTGCGGCGAGTCGTGCGTCGCCACGAGCTGCCGCGTCCGGTCGAAGGTCTTCTGCGCGAGGGTCAAGTCCGCTTCGGCGCGCTGCACCTGCGCTTGGCGTACCGCGATCGTCTCCGCGCGGAAGCCGGCCCGCACACGCGCAAGCTCCGCCTCGGCGACGCGCAGCGCTGCTTCGCTCTCCCGTTCCTTCGCGACGAGCTCGGGATTGTCGATGCGGATCAGCGGCGTGCCCTGCTTCACACTCTCCGACCGCTCGACGACGATCTCTGAAATCCGACCGTCCACCCGCGCGGCGATGTCGAACGTGCGCGACTGGACTTCTCCCTGCACCACGAGTGGCTCCGTCCGGCTGAGATACCAGATCGAGAGGGCGATCATCCCGAAGAACAGCACGGCGACAACGACCACGGCGGGTGCGGGCGCGCGCGAGCGCCTGGCCACGTCCGTCTGCCCGATCCGCAAGTGCGCCGTCTCTTCCGACATCGATCTGGTCCGATACGCCACTGGGGTTCAGAAAAAGGGGTGCCCGATCGCCGCCCATAGCGCCCCTGCGCCGGCTGCCAGCGGCGCTCCCGCGTCGAAAACAGCCTTCACGGTCTCGGCCATCGTCTTAATCTGCGCCGGGCTCAGATGGTAGCTTAGCGCGATTGCGCTTGCCGCGGCCTCGTTGGACGCACGCTGTTGCTTGCGGACCTGCCGGATATGCGCGAGCGCTGCCCACGTCTTCCCGCGCATCGTATTCGCCCGACGTAGCGTCGGGTCGAGACTCGCATCACGAAATGCGGAGCGAAACGATGTATACGGCACCGCTCAACGCGGTGATCCAGAAGCTGGTGGGCCAGTCGGTATAGAAAGCGAGCGTGAGACCGAACCACGCCTCCGCGAGCGCCAGAGCCGCCGCGACACAAAGCCCCCCGAGCACCCCGCGAACGAGGCGCTGCGCCGCGGCGGCGGGGCCGACCATCAGGGTGAAGACGAGAAGGACGCCGACGATCGTAGTACACTCTGCGGTCGCGACTGCGACGATGGCGAGGAAGGCGACGGCGTAGAACCGGAGTGACACGCCTTTCGCTTCCGCGAGCTCGGGCTGGAGGCTCGCGAACAGCAGCGGGCGCGAGATCGCGGCAAGCGCGGCCAGGCAGAGCAGGCCGAGCGCGAACAGCGTCCAGACGGTCGTCGCATCGATGGCGAGGACGTTCCCGAACAGCAATGCGGCGGCCTGCGTCGCGGCGGCGGTGTAGAAATGCAGGAACAACAGGCCGAGGCCGAGCGAAAGGGCGAGCACCATGCCGATCGCCACGTCGCGCTGCGCAAGCCGCTCGCCGACGAACCCCATGCCGATGCCGGCGGCGACCGTCATCAGGGTGAGCCCCCAGAGCGGCGCGATGCCGACCAGCGACGCGCCGGTGGCACCGGTGAAGCCGACATGGGAGAGCGCGTGGCCGGCGAACGTCTGCCCGCGCAGGACGAGGAAATATCCGACCGCGCCGGACAGCAGCGCGACAATGGTCGCCGCGGCGAAGGCGTTGCGCATGAAATCGTAGTCGAGCACGTCAGTCTTCCGCCGCGGGATGGTGGTGCGGGTGATCCTCGTGGCGATGATCGTCGCGCTGCACGTCGTGGCCGCCGGACATGACGAAGATGCGGTCGCCGAGGCGAACGACGTCGATCTCCGACCCGTAAAGCCGGGACAGGACCGGGCCGGTAATGACCTCGTCGACTGTGCCGAGCGCCGCCTTCCCGTGGCCGAGATAAAGCACGCGGTCGATCGCGGGCAGCAGCGGGTTCAACTCGTGAGCGCTGAACAGCACGGTGATGCCGAGGTCCACCTGGATGGCGCGGGCGAGCGCTACGACGGTGTCCTGGTGATTGGGATCCAAGTTGATCAGCGGTTCGTCGAGCAGCAGAAGGCGGGGACGGCCGACGAGCGCCTGTGCCAGGAGTAGCCGCTGGCGCTCGCCGCCGGAGAGCTCGTTCAGTGGCCGCTGCGCGAGGGCGCGCGCGCCGACGATGTCGAGCGCGCGGTCGATTTCGGCACGCCCGGCGCGGCCGGGAAGCGGCAGGCCGGGGCGGTGCCCGTTCAGGATCGTGGCCACATAGTCCCAGCCACGGAGGCGTTGCTGCGCGAGTGCGGCGCGAGACTGCGGCATATAGCCGATATCGGGGTTGCCGCGCCGGGCGGGCGCGCCGAGCACCTCGACGCTGCCACGGCTCGGCGGCACGAGGCCGAGTACGGCGCGGAACAGCGTGGTCTTGCCCGCCCCGTTCGGGCCGAGGACCCCGACGAATTCGCAGGCGGCGATGTCGAGGCTGACGCCGTCGAGTATGACGCGGCCGCCGAGGGCGAGGCTGACGTCGTCGAGACGGATCGCACTCACACGGCTATTTCGGGAGCGCGCGGTCGACGGCATCGAGTTCGCCCATGATCCATTGCTGATATGTCTTTCCCGGCGGCTCGGTCTCGGTCGCGCCGACCACCGGAACGTGCGAAGCCTTGGCGATCCTCTCCATGCGTTCGGCGATGGGGTCGGTCGCCTGGCTGTTGTAGATCAGCAAGCGGACTTGGTGCGTGCGCAGATCCTTCTCGAACGCCGCGATGCTGGAGGCGCTCGGCTCCGTGTTGTTCATCACGGCGAGCTGGAAGTCCTGGTTCCGGCTGGTCATGCCCAGTGCGTCGAGCATGTAGCCGAACACGGGCTCGGTTGCGGTGACGGGGGTTCCGGCCAGACGCGTGCGGAGAGCAGCGACCTTCGCGTCGATCGGCTGCATGGAGTCGGTGACTGCCTGCAGCCGCTGGCGGTAGTCGGCCTGATGCGCCGGGTCTTCGCTGCTCAGCGCGTCGGCGAGGGCCTTGACAAGTGCGGGCATCGTTGCAGGATCGTACCAGATGTGCGGGTTGTCGCCGGTCTTCTTCCCGATGAGATCGGCGACGACGATGACCTTGCGGTCCGTGCGGTGCACGGCGGCGAGCAGCTTCGCCATCCAGGGGTCGTAATCGATGCCACTGTAGACCACGATCTTCGCGCCCGAGAGGCTGCGGGCGACCGAGGGGCTGGCCTCGAAGAGATGCGGGTCCTGGTCGGGATTGCTGAGAATGCTGGTGACGCGGACATCGGGGCCGCCGATCTGGCGGGCCACGTCGCCGTAGAAGTTCTCTGCGGCGACGATCGGGATCGGCGTGGCTGGGGCCTGCGCATGCGCGTGCGGGGCGCCGACGAGCACCGCGAGGAGCAGCAAAAAGCTCCCTCTCCCCTTGCGCGAGGCGGTCGGGGTGAGGGGGCGATCCAGGCCGGATTCCGGGGCATTCCCCCCTCCCCCCCGCTGCTCTCGCAAAGGGACGGGGGACAAGCCGTGACGACCTTTTCTCATGGCTTGGGTGTTATATTATAACACAACACCACGCAACTCACGGCCGGTCATCCGGTGTGATGCACCCGCGTCAGAGCGGTCGCGACAAGCTCCAGTTGCCGTGCGAGGCGGCCCAGCGCCGCCGCCTGACGGTCGTTCGCGCGGAGCGGCGGGTGAGGCGGAAGATCTGCGGCGGGTTCGGCAAGGCGATTCGTGGCGGTGTCGATCCAATCGCGCCAAGGATGCCAA
>DATAPS010000419.1:0-3905 GCA_036265085.1 Acetobacteraceae bacterium
CGGTTTCGTCACGCCGGTGAGGCTGCGATCGGGGAAATACGGCGACTTGCCGCTCTCGGTAATCGTCTGCTGCGCCGGCGAATGCTCCGACCCGGGCGCGACCTGCTTCGGCCAGATGTAAATCAGGTCGCTGGTTTTCAGCGGGTCGGCATGCGCGACGTGGAACATCATGGAAGCCGCAACGAGAAATCCGAAGACGGCCGTTCGACACATGATGCGCATCCTCCCCTCGTCCTGTCTTGAACGACGCCGCTCAGCCCTTCACCGCACCCGCGGTGAGCCCGGCGACGATGTGCTTTTGCGCCGCGAAGAAGACGATGACGGCCGGCAGGATGGTCAGCGTCACGAACGCGAGCACGAGCTGCCAATCGGTGCTGTACTCGCCCTGATAGACCATGATCCCGAGCGGCCACGGATATCGCGAGTCGCTGTTGAGCATGATCAGCGGCAGCAGGTAGTTGTTCCAGCTCCGCACGAAGGTGAAGATCGCGACGGTAGCGAGGATCGGCCGCGACAGCGGCAGCGTCATGAACAGGAAGAAGCGGATGTAGCCGCAGCCGTCGACGAACGCCGCCTCGAACAGATCCGGTGGCACGGCGCGAAAGAAGTCACGGAACAGCAGAATGCTCATCGCGAGGCCGAACGCGGTCTCCGGCAGGATGACGCCCCAGTAGGTGTCGAGCAGGCCGAAGTCGCGGATCTGGATGAACAACGGCAGCACGGCAGTGGCGGCGGGAAACATCAGCCCGAGCAGCAAGTAGTTGAACAGGAGCTCGCGGCCGAAGAAGCGCACGTGCGCGAAGGTGAACGCGGCCATCGACGCGGTTATCAGCGTCAGAAGGCAGGTCATGGACGCGATCAGCATCGAGTTGCCGAGCAGACGCCAGTATCGCTCGGTCGAGAGGATGCCGAGATAGTTGTCCCACAGCCAGTGCGTCGGCGGTCCGATCGGGTTCGTGCGCAGCTCGCCGAGGCTCTTGAACCCACCGAGCAGCGTCGCGAGCAGCGGCACGAGGATGACGCACGCCATCACGGTGAGCACCGCGTAGGTCGCGACCATGACGAAGAAGCCCGGTCGGAGGCGCAGCCGCGCCCGGGCGGGGCGCGCCGCCGCCGTTCCGGCCGGAACGAGCACGCTGTCAGGCATCGCGCATCGCCAGACGCTTGTAGCTGAACGCGAAGATCACGCAGATCGCGAACAGCACCACCCCGACCGCGCTGCCGAACCCGACGCGCATGCGCATGATTCCGAAGCTGTAGAGGAACGTGACCAGCGTCTGCGTGCTGTCGGCCGGGCCGCCCTTGGTCAGCGGCATGATCATGTCGAAGAGCTGCAGCGAGCCGATCACCGAGAAGAACACCGATAGCCGGATCGTCGGTGCTAGCAGCGGCAGCGTGATGCGGCGGAAGCGCTGGCGGCGGTTCGCGCCATCGATCGAGGCGGCGTCGTAGAGCGCCGCATCGATCCCCTGCAGCCCAGCGATGAACAGCATCATGTGGAAGCCGAAATACTTCCAGACGATCACGAGCAGGATCGCATAGATCGCCCAGTCCGGATCGGCGAGCACATAGGGCGGCGCGACGCCGAGCGCGTGCGCGATCCCGGCGGCGAGGCCGTAATCGCCGTCGAACATGAAGCGCCAGATCAGCCCCGCCGCGACATCCGCCAGCACGTAGGGCAGGAAGAAGATCATTCGGAACGTGAGCGCGCCCCTGATGCGGCTCGCGACCAGCGTCGCCAGCCCGAGCGCCATCGGCAGCTGGACGCAGAGCGAGACGACGATGATCAGCAGGTTGTTGCCGAGCGCGATGCGAAACGCCGGGTAGCGCGAGATCAGCTCAAAGTTGCGCCAGCCGACGAAATGCGTCGGCACGCCGTAGCCGCTCCAGTCGAAGAAGCTGTACCAGCCGGCCTCGCCGATCGGCACGACGACGAGCGCCGTGAACAGCACCAGCGCCGGCGGCAGGAACAGGACGAGGACCGGCCCGGCGTCGCGGACACGGCGCGCGAAGCCCGAGGGGCGGCGACCCGGCCCCGCGGCCCTGTCGGGCGCGAGGGCGAGTCCGCTCAACGGTTGAGGTCCCACGCCTCCTGGATCTGCTTCGCCACCTGCTCCGGGGTCGCGGTCCCGCCCACCAGTGCCGTGGTCTGGTCGTTCACCACGCGACCGACATCCGGGCCGAGATCCTGGTCGAAATAGTTCTGATGATAGGTCGAGCGCGCCAGCTCGTCGGCCGCCTGCTTCAGCAGCGGATCGGCGATCGCGTCGTTGGCCGCTGGCACCGCGGGCAGGTAGATGCCGGTCGCCGCCGTCTGTGTCTGATACTTCACGTCGGTCACGAGGTTGAGGAAATCCGTCGTCTGCGGCGGCGCGTTGCGCGACACGAGCCAGCCGTTGATGCCGCCCATCGTGTCGGTCGGCTGTCCCTTGCCGCCCTTGACGGCGGGGAAGGCGAACAGCCCGACATTGTCGTGGGCGAGGCCCTTGCCGTCGGCCGCGGCGGCCGCCTGCCGCTGGTAGGTGCCGCTGAAGCTCAGCACCATCGCGGCGCGGCCGTCGCCGAACTGGCCGAGCATCGAGGGGAAAGTTGCTGCGAGATAGCCTTCCTGGAACGGCTTGAGGTCGGCGAGCTGCTTCATCGAGCGGCCGGCATCGATGAACGCCGCGCTGACGAAGCCGCCGCCCTTGCCGGCGGTCGCTTTGGCGAGTGCGTCCTTGCCGCCCGCGCGCACGACGAGATAGGCCCACCAGTGCATGATCGGCCATTTGTCGCCGCCGCCAACCGCGATCGGTGTGATCCCCGCCGCCTTAAGCTTCGTCACAGCATCGAGCAGGTCGTCCCAGGTCTTGATCTTCTCGCCGTCGACGCCGGCTTTCTGGAACATCGACTTGTTGTAGTAGATGTCCATGACCGCCATCTGGTGCGGCGCGCCCCAGATCTTGTCCGCATAGCGGAACGCCTCGAGCGCGGCTGGGTTGAGCCGCGACTGCCAAGCCTTGTCCATCTGCGCGCCGATCGGGCGCAGCGCGCCGGTGTCGGCCTGCGCGCGCATCACGCCGCCGCCCCAGCTGTAGAACATGCTCGGCGCGTCGGGCGATTGCAGCAGCGTCGGCAGCTTGGCCTTGAACGCCTCGTTCTCGAGGAACTGCAGTTTCACCTGCATACCCGGATGCGACGACATGTATTCCGCAGCCGCGTCGTTCCAGATCTTCAGGATCTTCGGATTGATCTCGAGATGGAGCCAGCGGATCGTCGTGTCGGCCGCGAAGGCGCGGGAGCGAACCGCGCTGACGGCGAGCACGCCGACGCCGGCTGCGGCGAGCAGTCCGCGACGCCCGATGCGGGCGGCGGCGGGACGTTCGGGGTTCCCCCTCATGACGCAGGTCCTTTTTTTCCGTATCGCGGATTGATGCTTCCGGCGCGTCGCCGTCGTCAAGGCAGCAGTCGCCCTGCCGCTTGACCCTCCCCGGCGCGGTCGTCGAAACTACCGCGTCATCCGGGAAAAACTTGCCCGTGAGGCGGCGCAGGTCGACGAAGACGGTCGTGCGGCCGGACGGCGTCCGATGAGAGGAATGCAAGGATGCGCCGCGCACGGAGCGTCTAGGGCGGCTGGAGCCGACACGAGCCCGAGCAGCGTGCGGAGATCGGCGCCGGCATGCTGCATGAGACGGGCTTTAAGGTCTGGGTCGAGACCTCCACCGAGGCGTTCACCGATCCCGCGCTGAGAGACTTCAACCTGATCGTGCCGATCATGACGATGCCCAAGATCGAGGAGGAGGTCGCGAACCTTACCGCCGTCGTGCGCGGCGGCGCGGGACTTGCGGGCCATCACGGCGAGGATTAGTTGCTACCTTGGTGGAGGGGGTTGGACCCTCCGGGTCGAAGATATCTCTCGCGGACGC
>DATAPS010000420.1:0-5558 GCA_036265085.1 Acetobacteraceae bacterium
TCCGCAGCCCGCGCGGGGCGCGCGCGGAGCGCCGCCAACGGCAGCACCGCTGCGCGGCACAGCAGCGCGCGGCGGCGGATGGTTCGAGTCTGCACGGGCCGTTCCCCCTCGGATTTGCTTGGGGCGGATTGTCGCCATCCCGATCCGGGATGCAACCGGCGTGAGCGCGCCCGTCGTGGGGGTCATCCTCGCGGGCGGGCTCGCCCGCCGCATGGGCGGCGGCGACAAGGCGCTGCTCCCGCTCGCGGGGCGCACGCTGCTCGACCACCTGCTCGCGCGCCTGCAGCCGCAGGTCGCGGCGGTGGTGCTGAACGCGAATGGCGATCCGGCGCGGTTCGCGTCGTGGCAATTCCCGGTCGTGCCCGACACGCTGGAGGATCACCTCGGCCCGCTCGCCGGCATCCTCGCCGGGATGCGCTGGGCGGCGTCGCATCGTCGCGACACGGTCGACATCGTCACCGTGCCCGCGGACACCCCGTTCGTGCCGCGCGATCTCGTGGCCCGTCTCCTGCAAGGCCGGGACGCAATGCTCGGCGCCCGCTGCGCCGTCGCGCAATCGCAGCGACGGATCCATCCCACGGTCGGCCTCTGGCCGGTGAGCTCCGCCGACGACCTCGACGCGGCGCTGCGTGCCGGGCTGCGCAAAGTGGCGGATTGGCTGCCGCCGCAGCAGACCGCTGCCGCAAATTTCAGCAGCCCGGACGGCGACCCGTTCTTCAACGTCAACACCCCGGACGACCTCGCGCTGGCCGAGCGCATGGCGGCGCTCATGCCGTGACGCCGCCGGGGATCGGCCACAACGCCGGCCCGCCGCTCGAGATCGAGCCGGGCGCGTCATGGCGGCTCTGGTGCTGGAAGCGCGCGTCCAAGCGCGCCTGGTCGGCACCGCGCGAGATCGCGTTGCGGCGCTTGTCGCGCGCGGAGGCGCTCGGCATGACCTACCGCGAATACACGCTCGAAATCCTCGAGCGCGGCCGCCACCTCTAACGCGGCCGCGCGAAGTCGATCCGCCCGAGCGCCGCCAGCGCGAGCAGCAGCGCCGATACCTGCATCGAGTGCCCCAGCAGTCCCTCGGTCAGATGGGGCAGCAGCGCATCGATCCGCATCGTCACCACGGTCATCCCGTCCTCCCCGGCCTCGAGCCGCGGCGTGCCCACCCGTCGGGCACCCCGCGCCGCAAAAGTGTGCAGGCA
Organism: Acetobacteraceae bacterium; assembly: GCA_036265085.1. GTDB lineage: Bacteria > Pseudomonadota > Alphaproteobacteria > Acetobacterales > Acetobacteraceae > DATAPS01. The sequence continues at coordinate 1,194 of DATAPS010000420.1, forward strand.
GTTGGTGTGCGTCGCCGGATTGGTGAAGAGCGCCGCGACGGGGACCAGCGTCTCGGCCGCGTAGCCCGCCTCCTCCATCAGCTCGCGTCGCGCGGCGTCGATCGGCGTCTCGCCTGGATCAACCATCCCGCCCGGCAGCTCCAGCAGCGTGGCGCCGACCGCATGGCGATACTGCCGGACCAGCACGACTTCGTCGTCCTCGGTGAGTGCGACGACATGCGCCCACGGCGGATACTCGAGCACGTAATAGGGCGCGATACGGTGGCCCGCCGCAGTCACGCACTCGTCCGTCCGCAGGCGTATCCAGCGATCCTCGAGCAGCACGCGCGAGGACGTCACCGTCCAGGTCGGGTCATTCGGCATGCCTGTGGTTGCGGGCAGTTGCGCGGCCCGTCAAGCGTCGCGGCGGCATCAGGTCGGTCCGAGGAACGCTGCGCGCCGCCCCGTCTTGCCGTACCGCGCCAGCCCCGCGTCCGCCAACGTCGCCTGCCGCATCGCCCTGGCTCCTTGACTCCAGCCGACCCTGCAGCACGTTCCGTAGCCGAGGCGAGACCTGCTTGTTCAGAGGTTCCCTAAATACGTTGGGTTGACGAAGACCTGCGGCAGTTCACGGTGCGTGCACGGATCGCCGATGTTACGAGGTCAGATCATCGGGCGCCGCACTGCCGAATGATCAGGCACCTCGGCGGAGGTCATTCACTTCACGCAGCGTGACAAATGGATGCTGCTGTTCAAGGGACCAACGCATACGTTGATCGTGTGCTCCGGTGATCAGGTGTTGCGTCTGGCCACCCAACCGACCGAGGAACTCCGCGGTGGCCGCCGCTGCGGATCTACAGCCCCTCGACCGACTCGGGGTCGACCTCAGACCGCCCCGGGGCCGGGAAGGACAGACGATTGGGTGCGTACGCCTTTCCTGATGCGTGATGGCGCGGAGGGCATATGTTGGGTCGGAGTTAAAATGGGTTAAGGGGAGTTAATTGGCCACACGAGAAGCCGCTTCGGCCGAGCGGGCGATCGTGTTCGGCCCTTTCCGGCTATTTCCGGTTCAACGGCTCTTGCTGGAGGGGGACAGGGCGATCCGTCTCGGCAGCCGGGCGTTGGATGTGCTGATCGCGCTCGCCGAGCGTGCCGGCGAGGTCATCAGCAAGGACGAGCTGATCGCGCGGGCTTGGCCGGGCACGGTGGTCGAGGAGGGCAATCTCAAGGTGCAGGTAGCGGCGCTGCGCCGCGCCCTGGGGGACGGCAGCGGCGGCAAGCGCTATCTGACCGCGGTGCCCGGACGGGGCTATTGCCTCGTCGCCGCCGCCAAGTACGAAACCGTCGAAGGGACGCCGCATGAGGCGGGGCCGAGCGAGGCAGGCCCGGCAGCGCCGGCGCACAACCTGCCGGTGATGCTGACGCGTCTGGTCGGGCGCGCCGAGGAGGTCGCGGCACTCGCGGCGCGGTTGCCCGGACGGCGCCTTCTGACCCTCGTCGGACCGGGCGGCATCGGCAAGACCTCGGTCGCACTGGCCGTCGCGGAGGCGCGGATCGCCCGTTACGCGGACGGCGTCTGGCTGGTCGACCTGACGCCGCTCGGCGATGCGCGCCTGGTGCCAACCGCGCTGGCCACGCCGCTTGGGCTCGAGATCGGTTCGGACAACCCGCTGCCGGGCCTGATCAACGCGCTGCGCGACCGGCGTATGCTGGTCGTGCTCGACAATTGCGAGCACGTCATCGATGGCGCGGCACATCTTGCGGCCGGCTTGCTGCGAGGTACTCGCGGGGTCGATATCCTGGCGACGAGCCGCGAGCCGTTGCGCGTTCAGGGCGAGCAGCGCTACCGCTTGGCGCCACTGGACAGCCCGCCGACATCGGAGGGCCTGATCGCGATCGACGCCACGGCCTTCCCGGCCGTTCAGCTGTTCGTGGAGCGCGCGACGGAGAGCAGCCACGACTTCGTGCTGGATGATGCCGACGTCCCCGTCGTCGCCGACATCTGTCGCAAGCTCGATGGCATCCCGCTGGCGATCGAGCTCGCGGCCGCCCGGGTCGACGCGCTCGGGGTTCGTGAGCTGGCGTCTCGGCTCGATGATCGCCTGCGATTTCTCACCCACGGCCGGCGCACCGGCGTCGCGCGTCACCAGACGATGCGCGCGGCGCTGGATTGGAGCTACGGTGTGCTCAGCGAAGGCGAGCAAAACGTTCTGCGCCGGCTCGCCGTCTTTGCCGGCGGCTTCACGCTGGAGGCCGCGGCGGCGGTCGGCGGCAATGGGGGCGCAGTCGAGCGCGAGATCGCCGATCGGATCGAGGAACTGGTCGCGAAATCCTTGGTTGTCGCAGATGTGCACGGCGCCGCGCCGCGCTATCGCCTGCTCGAGACCACGCGGGCGTATGGGCTCGAGAAGCTCAATGACAGTGGTGAGCTCGCCGTGGTCACGCGGCGTCACGCGGAGTACTATCGAGATCTGCTCGCAGCCGCCGGAGATCCGGAGGACGAGGCCGTTGCGGGCAGCTGGCACGCCATTTACGCACCCGAAGTCGGCAATGTCCGCGCCGCGCTGGACTGGGCCTTCGGACCCACAGGAGATGCCGAGACCGCCGTTGCGATAGCGGCTGCCTCCGCATCACTTTGGATCGAAATGTCGTTGCTGACCGAATGTCGCGGCTGGATGGAAGCGGCTGTCTCCAGGCTAGATGACGCGGCCGCTACCGGAACCCGCCGGGAGATGATCGTGCAGGCGGCACTCGGGTTGTCTGTCATGTACACCCGGGGCAGAACCAACACGCCCCGCGCGGCACTGGCAAGGGCCAACGAACTTGCCGAGCGCTATCAGGACCCCGGCTATCAGCTCCGAACGATCACGGCTCTGGCGCTTTTCTGCATTCGTTTGGAGGACTTCGAGGGTGCCTTGAAGCTTGCGCGCCGGGCCGAAGCGATCGCCAAGAGCATCGCCGATGAACCCGGCGTCGCAAAAGTCAACTGTATCAGCGGACTCGCCCTCTTTTTCCTCGGCAAATTCACCGAGGCGTTGCCTAACCTTCGCGCCGCATACAGCAGCATCACGCCTGTCGGACGACGTGCGCAGATCGTGCGGTCCGGAATGGACTATTCGATATTGGCGCGCTGCGTCGAGGCGCACATCCTTTGGCTTCACGGAACCTTCGATCGATCGGCTCAGGCCGCCCGGGACGTTTTGGCGGATGCTCAAGAAACCGGCCATCCGGCGTCTCTATGCCAGGCGCTGGCTTGGTGTGGATGCGGCATTCCCCTCCAGCTTGGAGATCTGGATACCGCCGAACATTCCATTGCGCTTCTTAAGAACAATGCCCGAACACATGGCTTTAGCTATTACTATGCATTCGGCCTCGGATATGAAGGCCAGCTGTCCGCGCTGCGTGGTGACATCGAGGGTGCAGAGCGATTACTCCGTGCTGGCCTCGAGGAAATGCGTGAGTACGAAAACATTTATACTGCGTTCCTCATTATGTTGGCAGCTGTTCTCGCGAGCGCCAGCAAGTTTAGTGAGAGCTTTGCTGTCATCGACGAAGTGCTTCGCCGCACTGCGAGTAATGAGGGATTTGCATGGCGGCCGGAAGCGCTGCGGATCAGGGGGGATGTCCGGCTGTTGTCGGGTACGGCTGACGCCGCAGCCGCGGAGAAGGACTTCCGCGGATCACTGGATCTGGCGCGCCGGCAGGAGACACTTTCCTGGGAGCTTCGCACTGTCACCAGCCTCGCTCGATTGTGGCGAGACCAGGGGCTTCGTCGCGAGGCGCGGGAGCTCCTCGCCTCGACCTATGACCGCTTCTCCGAAGGGTTTCAGACTGCGGATCTGAAGGCGGCCAAGCTGCTCCTGGACGAGCTGACCTGACCGAACGATCGTCTGGGATTGCCAGCGCCGTGCGTCCACATGCGAGCCTGGGCTATCGGACGCGGGCGGCGGTTGCTGCTGGCGCGGCACGACCAACGTCCCGCGAACCAACGGGCCGGGGCGCCGCGGCACTTGGCGCCTACGCGTCCGCCTCCCGGCGATGGGGCGCCCCGCGGGCCAGTAGACTGTGTCTGCCCATAAGGTTATGAAGTGCCGCGTTGGAGCCTGTTCGCGCCATCGACGCCTCCGAGCGTTCAGGACCGTTCTGAATTGGTCCTGAAGAGCTACGGGCGGCGGAGTCGTACAAGCACCAACTGGCGGAATTCCGCCACTTTTGGCCTCGTCCCGTTCGTCTAGAGGCCCAGGACACCGCCCTCTCACGGCGGTAACAGGGGTTCGAATCCCCTACGGGACGCCAGTAGAGTCAATGGGTTAAAGCCATTCTTGCCTCGCGTCTGACAGTCGTGTCTGACACTGGCGACATGCCGCGTCTCGATGACACACAGCG
>DATAPS010000421.1:0-5540 GCA_036265085.1 Acetobacteraceae bacterium
GGGTTAATCGCTCGCGGCTCCGAGGGCGGCGGCCGCATCGGCGAGCTGACAACCTACGTGTTGCTCCAGCAATTGCTCGCGGATCCTGCGATCACGGCGCCGGTGTGGGCGGCAGGTGGGCTGGGCCGGCACAGCGCCGCCGCCGCCATCTCCGGCGGGGCGGCCGGTGTCGTCCTCGACGCGCAACTTGCACTGCTGCGTGAGTCGATCATCCCGAAGGAGATTGCCGCTGCAATCTCCGCAATGGACGGCAGCGAAACGACAGTGATCGCGGGCCACCGCGTATACAGCCGGCCAGATCTCGCCGTCCGTCGCGCACATTGGCCTGAGCTCGCCGGCGTCAGCGAAATCCCCGAAAGCGTCGTCGCGGCGCGCCTCGGCGGCGAGAGCCTGGACGAGCAATTCATTCCGATCGGCCAGGACGGCGCGTTCGCGCGCGGCTTCGCCGACGAGTACGTCAGTGCCGGGGCACTCGTGCAAGGGTTGCTGGCATCCATCGTGAATCACCTCGCCGATGCGGCCTCAGCGCAATCGCTGTGCGCCGACTCCTCGTTTGCGCGTGCGCGCGGCACACGGTATCCCGTAGCACAGGGTCCCATGACGCGCGTGAGCGATCGCGCCGCGTTCGCCGCGCAGGTGGCGAAGGCCGGTGGATTGCCCTTCCTTGCCCTGGCGCTGATGGAGGGGTCGGACGTGCAGCGTTTGCTCGAAGAGACGGCAGCAGTGCTCGGCACCCGTCCCTGGGGCGTCGGCATTCTGGGCTTCGCGCCGGCGCATATCCGCGATGCGCAAGTGGAGGCGATCCACAGATTCCGGCCGCCGTGCGCGCTGATCGCCGGCGGCCGTCCTTCGCAGGCGGCGCCACTCGAAGCGGCGGGGATCGAAACCTTCATGCACGTTCCTTCGCCGGGCCTGCTCGACCGTTTCCTCCGGGAGGGGGCGCGAAAGTTTGTTTTTGAGGGGCGCGAGTGCGGTGGTCACGTCGGACCGCGCTCCAGCTTCGCGCTCTGGGATGCGCAAGTGGAAACGTTGCTTCGCTACGGCGCAAGCCTTCCGGCGGAGGATGAGCAACACTACCTGAATGATCTTCACCTGCTCTTCGCGGGCGGGATTCACGACGAGCGCTCGGCCGCGATGGCGGCAGTGCTTGCGGCGCCACTCGCGGTGCGTGGCGCAAGCGTCGGCGTGCTGATGGGCACGGCGTATCTGTTCACCGAGGAGGCGGTGCAGAGCCAGGCCATCGTGCCGACGTTCCAGGAGGCGGCGCTGGCCTGCGAAGCGACGGCGTTACTGGAGACCTCCGCAGGACACGCGACGCGTTGCGCGCAGACCCCCTACGTCCGCACCTTCGACGAGACGAAGCGCCGCTTGCAGGCTGAAGGCGTCGCCCAGCAGACGATCTGGGCGGAGCTCGAGCAGCTCAACCTTGGCCGCTTGCGCCTGGCGACCAAAGGTCTGCGGCGCAACGGCGAAAAGGTCGTCGCCGTTGACGAAGCAGAGCAGCGGACAGAGGGAATGGTGATGATCGGTCAGATCGCTGCGCTGCGCTCGGCGACGACGACAATCGATGCACTGCACGCCCAAGTCACGACCGGGGCAAATACATTCCTCAACGAAGCCGCCGCCCGGTTCACGCAGCGCGAAGAGCCTTCGGCTCGGCCGCCACTGGACGTCGCGATCGTCGGGATGGCTTGCATCTTCCCGAAAGCTCCCGACCTCGAGCAGTACTGGGCCAACATCCTGGGCGGTGTCGACGCGATCACCGAGGTGCCACACGAGCGCTGGGACCCAGCCGTGCACTGGGATCAACAATCGATCGGTACTCACGCCGGCCGGCGCACGCCATCGAAGTGGGGTGGGTTCATCCCCGCGATTCCCTTCGATGCCCTGGCCTACGGGATCCCGCCCGCGTCGTTGATCGGCATCGAGCCGGTGCAGTTGCTCGCGCTGCACGTCGCCCAGCGCGCGCTGCGCGACGCAGGTTACGCCGAACGCAATCCGTTTCGCGAGCGCACCGCGGTTGTCTTCGGAGCAGAGGCGGGGAGCGACCTCGCCGCCGCTTACAACTTCCGCGCGACCTTCCGCTCGTATTTCGGCGAGCTGCCGCCCGAGCTCGATAAGGAGCTCCCAGAGCTGACGGAAGACTCGTTTCCCGGCGGGCTCTCGAATGTGATTGCCGGACGCATCGCGAATCGGCTCGATCTGCGCGGACCGAACTACGCGGTGGACGCTGCGTGCGCGTCGTCACTTGCGGCGCTGGACATGGCCTGCAAAGAGCTCGCAACGGGCAGCAGCGACATGGTGCTCTGCGGAGGCGCCGACCTGCACAACACGGTCGAAGATTTCTTCCTGTTCTCGTCGGTGCACGCGCTCTCGCCGAATGGGCGGCCGCGGCCCTTCGATGCGCAGGCCAACGGGATCGCGATCGGCGAAGGCGTCGCCTGCCTCGTCCTGAAGCGCCTCGCCGATGCCGAACGCGACGGCGATCGCATTTATGCCGTAGTCCGCGGCATTGCCGGATCGAGTGACGGACGTTCGCTGGGGCTGACCGCTCCGCGGCCGGAAGGACAACGCCTTGCACTCCAGCGCGCATACGAGCGCGCGGGCATCGCTCCGGCCCAAGTCGGGTTGATCGAAGCCCACGGCACGGGAACCGCGGTGGGTGACCGCACCGAGCTGGCGGCCATCAGCGAGCACTTTCTTGCCGCCGGCGTACCGGCGGAAAATTGCGCGATCGGCTCAGTCAAATCGCAGATCGGCCACACCAAGTGCGCTGCGGGCGTCGCCGGCGTTATCAAGGCCGCGCTTGCATTGTGGACGGGCGTGCGGCCGCCAACCCGGGCACTCACGCGTCCGAATGCAGCCTGGGAGCGCTCGATCAGCCCCTTCTTCTTTACCACCAGCGCGCTGCCGTGGCCAGCGCCCGCGGAGCAACGCATCGCCGGCGTCAGCGGCTTTGGCTTCGGCGGCAGCAACTTCCACGCCGTCCTGAGCGCGTACGATGGCGCACCCGAACCGGCGCAGGCGCTCGACGCATGGCCCGCGGAGATATTCGTCTTCCACGGCCAAAGCCGGGCCGAGGCGCAGTCGGCGATGGCACAGTTGCAGTCGCTGCTGACGATCAATGACGAGGCTGGTCGCCCGTGGCGATTGCGCGACCTCGCACGCACGCTCGCGGCCAGCCAGGCGCAACGCGGCAGCACGCGCGCTGCGCAGGTCGCGCTCGTCGCGAATGACCTCGACGATCTTGCCGTCAAGCTGACCACGGCACGGGCGTTCGGAGCACACGAGGACGTATTCGTCCGTGACCAGAACGCGACATCCGGCAAGATCGCCTTCCTCTTCCCGGGCCAGGGAAGCCAACGCCCCGGGATGCTCGCCGATCTCTTCGTCGCCTTCCCGCGCCTGCGCGAGTTGCTCCTCGAGGGGTCGCGCTATGCCAGTGCGATCTTCCCGCCGACAGCCTTCGATGCGGAGGAGAAAGCACGCCAGCACGACGCACTGACCGATACGCGGGTTGCGCAGCCGGCCCTCGGCATTGCCGGGCTCGCCGTGCACGATCTTCTCGCTACGGTCGGTGTGCGGCCAGAGATGGTCGGCGGCCACAGTTATGGCGAACTCGTAGCGCTCTGCGCCGCTGGGGTCATCGCGCGCCATGAGCTGCTATCGGTAAGCGCCGCGCGCGCCGAATCCATCCTCGGCGCTGCGGCCGATGACCCCGGCGCCATGGCAGCCGTCGTCGCCACGGCCGAGACCACGTGCGAGCTGCTAGGGCCGGACTCCGGGGTAGTGATCGCCAATCACAACGCGCCATTGCAAGTCGTCATCTCCGGGCTGACTCCAGCGATCGAAGCTGCCGTCGAAACGCTGGTCGCACGCGGAACCTCGGCGAAGCGCATCCCGGTCGCGTGCGGCTTTCACAGTCCTGTCGTCGCAGCCGCGGCGACGAAATTCGCTGCCCACCTTGCGACAATCGAGCTCGGCGAACCGAAGTTGCCGGTCTGGTCGAACTCTACGGCAAGCCCGTATCCCGATGGCGCCGACGAACAAACGCGCGCATTGCTGGCCGGCCAGGTCGCGCAACCGGTCCGCTTCGTCGAACAGATCGAGAGCATGTACGCCGCGGGTGCGCGGATCTTCGTCGAAGCCGGGCCGGGGCGCGTCCTCAGCCAGCTTGTCGGCAAGATTCTCGGCGAGCGGCCACACGTCGCAGTTCCCTGCGACATCGCGGGCGAGCCCGGAGTGCGTCGGCTCCTCATCGCAATGGCCACGCTCGCCGTTGCCGGCGTTGCGGTCGACACCACGGCGCTATTCGAAGGACGCAACGCCGCGCTCGTCTCGGCGGACGCTGTCCCGCGCCGTCCAGGCTGGCTCGTCGATGGACACACCGTTCGCACGGCGGATGGCGCGTATCTTCCGGGCGCGCTGCGTCCCGCGCAGCAGCGCAGTCTCACGCTGGCTTCTCCGCCGGCCGTAGCCACTGTGGCCGATGGCGACTCGCGCGAGGCGACGGTGCTGGAATTCCTGCGCACCAGCCGCGAGCTGATCGCGAGCCAGCGCGAGGTGGTGCTGGGATACCTCGGCCGCGAATCGGCGCCGAACGATCATTCGCTGAGCCGCCAAGCCACGAGCGACAGCAGCGCGGCTCGCAATGCGCTGGTCGTGCATCCAGGCGGCCGGCAGAAGCACCTGCCTGCAGCGGTGAGCGAAAGTCCCGCCATTCATATTGCCCACACCGCTCCGCACATGACTCTGCACACCGCTACACAATTCATCCCGCACATAGTTACAAATACGGCTCCTCACGCTGCCCGGGGTGGCGCCGTTGACGTGCTCACGACTGTGGTCGCGGTGGTCAGCGAACGCACCGGCTATCCGGCGGAGATGCTCGATCCTGACCTCGATCTGGAAGCGGATCTGAGCATAGATTCGATCAAGCGCACCGAGATCCTCGGAGAGCTGGCGGAACGGCTAGGACTCACGATGGCCGGCGCGGGCCTCGATGAGCGGACACTCACCGAGCTCTCGACACGGAAGACGCTACAGGCGATCGTCACCTGGGCCAGCGCGCGTACCGCCGGCGATGCCGTGCTTCCGGGAGCGCCAGGGATGCCGTCGAACGTACGAAACGCTGACGAGGTCCTCGCCGTCGTGATCGCGGTGGTCAGCGAACGCACGGGATATCCCCCCGACATGCTCGATCGGGACCTCGATCTCGAAGCCGACCTGAGCACCGACTCGATCAAGCGCACCGAGATCTTCGGCGAACTGGCGGAACGGCTGGCACTCACCGCGCCAGGTACCGGCCTGGACGAATCGGCGCTCAAGGAGCTCGCCGATCGCAAGACGCTGCAAGCGATCGTCACCTGGATCGTCGAGCGAAGGACGCCCACACCACCATCCACGAGCGCCGCGCCGGCAACCGCCCCCGCAGAGCCCTCCCCGACGCGTAGCGGGCCACCGCTCCGCCGTTGGCGCGTCGTCCCACGGCGGATCGATGCACCGAACACACTCGCGCCGCTCGATCGGCTGCGCAATCA
>DATAPS010000422.1:0-5493 GCA_036265085.1 Acetobacteraceae bacterium
TTCGATCAGGTCTGGAAGGAGCACCTGCTCGCGCTCGACCATCTGCGCCAGGGCATCGGGCTGCGCGCGTACGGGCAGCGCGATCCGCTGAACGAATACAAGTCCGAAGCCTTCGCGCTGTTCAACGCAATGCTCGACGACATGAAGGAGCGGGTGACGATGCTGCTCGCCCGCGTGGAGATCAGCACCGCGCCGGTGGCGCCACCGCCGCCGCGCCCGATGATGATCGAGAGCCACCCCGAGCCCGCGATGGCCGAAGCCGCCTACGAGATGGCCGGCGCTGCCGAGCCGTCGCGGATCACCGCGATGCCGATGCGCTCGGATCAGGTCAATCCGAACGATCCCGCGACGTGGAAGAACAGCCCGCGCAACGCCCTGTGCCCTTGCGGGTCGGGGAAGAAGTTCAAGCATTGCCACGGGCGGATGATGTGAACGCCGGGACGGCCATGCGGCGGATCGCGACGACCGGCATTCTTGTCGCGCTCGCTGGCGTGACTGTGGCGCCTCCAGCGGCGAACGCATTCGAGTGTCCAGCGCCAAAGCCTCTGGCCGGTCCGCGTCTTATGAACGAGGCGCCCGATCAAACCGCGCGGCTGCAATCCATGCTCGCGACGGAAGGCGCCGGCGCGGATCTGCGGCGCATCGTGTCGGATCTCCGGCTGCGCTATCCTCAGGTCCAGAACGCTGAACTCGAGAACTACCTGATCGGCGCCTACTGTCCGGTGGTCGAACAGAACGCGGCGCGCAACGACCAGCAGAAACAAGCGGACGTCGTGCGTTTCGCAACGGCAATCACGCAGATCATCTACTGATCGCCGCCGCCCTTTCGTCGGGGAACAGGATGCGCGCGGCCGCTCAGGTCGCGCGAGCGACGCGCATCACGACCCCTCGCAACCAGCGATGCGCCGAGACATCGTCCAGCCTGCGATGCCATAACATGGCGGTCGGCCGCCGAGGGGATTCGAACGGCAATCGCAGCAGTTCCAGCGGCGCGGCCTTGGCCAGGGCCTGCCCGGTTTTCTCGCTGATGACCGCGATCATATCGGACTGCGCCAGGATCGGAGCAGCTGAGAGCAATGGGATCCGCAACGGCACCCGCCGGGCCAAATCGCGCTTGGCAAGCTCCGCATCGACGAAATCCGTCGCCTCTCCTGTCGAGGAAAACACGAGATGGGGATAGGCCGCGAGCGCAGGGAAGCTGAGCGCGCCGGACTGGCCGGCCGGATGGCCGCGCCGGACCAGGGCGGCGAACCCGTTCTCGAACAGCTGCAGGTCGGAGAAGCGTTCGGCGGGTGCTGCACGGTCGCCGACGGCGAGATCGAGCTCGCCGCGATCCAATAAGTCGGCCACGTTCAATGTGCCGCTCGGACGCAGGTCCAGGCTGACTCCGGGCGCCTCCGCCGAAACGGCCGCAACAAGCACGGTCGCGAGAACCAGTGTCGCGTGATTGGTCAGCGCAATGACGAAGCCGCGCTCCGTCGAAACCGGATCGAACTCGGCCGCACCCTCGAGGGCGACGCGCAAAGCCTCGAGCGACAGCCGCACTGGCCCCGCCAGTCGTTCCGCATAGGGTGTCGCCGCCATGCCGTCCGGCGTTCGGACGAACAGATCATCATGCAAGCTGGCCCGCAGCCGCGAAAGCGCGTGGCTGATCGCGGACTGCGTCATGTTGAGTTTGGCCGCCGCCCGAGTGGCGCTACGCTCTTGCGCGACCGCGTTGAATACGACGAGCAAGTTAAGGTCGAGCATACGCCAGTTCATGCAGGCTCCGTCCCCGCGAGGGGCCGCTCTCCACACCCACTCTGGCGTGGCTGCGATGGAGATCGTCCCTCCGGGACTGACGGAGGAGGCTGCGGTTACGCCGGCAACCCCGAGCCCCGGGGCTCCGGATGGACATCCGCGAGGATGCCCGAATTGCCCGGCATAGTCGAATGCCGACGGCCCGCCGCCTCGGTGAGGATTGTCGGCCTGAACCGCCGTCAGCCTCGAGCCGTCGAGTCGCGACCCAACGGCCGGAACCGGGCGGTGGTCATTACGATCCTGCGACGCTCGGTGCGATTCCGGTCCTGACGGCGACGCTCGGCGGGAGCTGTGCATCGAACCTGGGCTGAACAACATCCGAGCCGAAGGGCTGAACCTCGACGACGCCGATGCCGCGCGTGAGCCCGCCGTTCGCCGTGACCGGTGCGCCGTTCGAGCTTACGAGCGGCGCTTCCGGCGTGCCGATCTGCGCGCCACTCGGCTCGATCGCGGTCTGCGCCTGCGCGGCCCCGATGAGAGTCCCCATCGCGATCAGTGAACAAGCAAGTACTCGCATTGTATTCTCCAACTGGAAGGTCTGGACCAAGTTGCCGGTGCGGTCGTGCCGCAGTCCCCGGCACGCCGAAAGCTGGGAGACGAGGCCGCTGAACAAGCGAGCTCGCGCGTTGCGCCGATGCGGAGTGGGCATCTGAAAATGCGGCTCCCGCATTGGATGTTGTCGCCGGAATGATGGCGTCGTCCGTTCAAACCGCACAAACATCGTCATGGGCGGCGGCCTTGTCGCGCGCGTCCACGTCGTGCGACCACCCGCGGCAGCCGTGGGAAGATGCTATCGTTCCGCCTTCGATGGCGTTCCCGACGGCGGGACGGCGTTGGCGGCCAGGATGTCCCGTGCATCGGCCGGTCCGTCCTGCCAGGCCGAGAGCTCGTGGCCGTCCTCCACCGTCGGCGTGATCTTTTCCGTCACGTCATTCTCCCGTCGCTTGACGTCCCGCGCCAGGGTCGCAGGATGGCGGCGTGGGCAAGATCGTGAATCTCCGGCGCGTCAAGAAGCAGCGAGCGCGCGACGCCGCCGCGGTGCAGGCGGCCACGGCACGCGCCAAACACGGGAGGACGAAGGGCGAGCGTGCGGCGGAGCGGCAGGAACAGGACCGGAGCGCCACGCAGCTTGATCAGGCGAAACTGGAGCGGGAGAGCGAGTGATGCCGGAAGTCTATGTGCACGCCGTCGAGGGCCGCAGCGTCGAGGACAAGCGCGCGCTGGTGCGCGACATCACCGACGCTGTCGTGAAGCACTTCAGGGTACCGGTCGACGCCGTGCTGGTCGAGTTCATCGAGAGTCCGCGGCACAACAAGGCGAAAGGCGGCGTCCTCTTCAGCGACAGGACGTGAGGCGGGCGCCACGCGCTGTCCAGTCGTCATGCCGGGCTCGTCCCGGCCAACTATGGCTTGCTTTTTCGCCCGCCAGCCGCGCCGGCGCCCCGCGACGTCGCCGTGACGGTATCGGGAACGGGCGAAGTCCCCCGGGCGGGCGGTCATGACCGCCCGGAACACGGCGGTCAGTATTGCGGCCTGTACAACTGGCCTCCGATCCAGCGGCGGATATCGCGCGGCCGCTCGACTTGTGCCAAGCCGTTGTCGAACATGAACTCCGCGACGCGGGTCGCCGTCGTGACCTCCGTCTCCAGGATATTGGCCTGGCCCGGAAACAGCATGCCCCTTGCGCGCAGATCGGGGCCCCCACGCCGCCACACGTGCGACGCTGCTCAGATGTCGATCACCAGGTCATCCCGCGGCCGGGAGCAGCACACCAGGACATTTCCCTCTGCCGGTGGATCGAGCGGATCAGGCTGGTAGGTGACGTACCCAAAGATCAATCCGCTTTCGCAGTTGTGACAGACGCCGGTGCGGCACGACCACCGGACGGGCACGTCACAGGCCTCGGCCAACTCCAGAATGCTCTGGTAGGCCGAGGCTTTCCAGTGTGCGGCGATGCCGCTGCGCGCGAACGATACCAGCGGACCGGTGTTGGCATCGTCCTTCGGCGAATGCGGAGTTCGTGTCGCTGCATCCACGACACCAGGGGTCATAGACTCACTGCCGTTGAAGATTTCGAGGCGAATCTGCTCCGGCCTCACACCCAAACTCGTGAGCGCTTCTTTCATATCTGCCATGAAACGAGTAGGCCCGCAGACGTAGACATCCGCCTCTCGTGGGACGCCCGCCTTGTCGAGGATCGATCGCGACAGGCGACCGGTAGCGTCGAAGTCCTCGCCCATCTTATCGCGCGGCCCCGGCCTGCTGTAACAAACGTAGCTGCGGCCGTGCGTTAGCGCGAGCATGAGCCGGCGGACTTCGGCGGCAAATGGATGACGCTGCCGATCGCGAGCCCCGTGGAGCCACAAGACCTGCCGTGTCGACCGGACAGCCGCCAGCGCGTGCAGCATCGCCAGAACAGGTGTGGCTCCGATTCCCGCACTAAGCAGCACCACCGGCCGCTCTCCGGACTGCAGAATGAAGCTTCCACGCGGCGAGCTGACCTCGAGAACATCGTTCACCCGGACATGCTCACGGAGGTAGGTTCCGGCCGCACCATTCGGCTCGATCTTCAAGCTGATTCGGTAGCATTCCGTCGAGGGGGGGCCCGAGAGCGAATAGCTGCGAAAAAGTGGCGGGCGGCCGGCGGTCCGTTGCAGGCGCAAGACCACGTACTGGCCGGGCAGAGCCTCTCGCAGCGGCTGACCGTCCGGGCTCTGCATCGTCAGCGAGAGGACGTCCGTGGACTCCTGATCGATCGCGGCCACCGCGAGCGGCCGAAATCCTGGTGCAACTGGATGCGAAGCTGCTGCCGGCGCGAGGCCCGCGTTACCACTCCCAGTCGTTTGGCTTTGCTCTAACGCCTCAAACGACGAGCGCCACCCGGGCGAAAGCGCCTCGATCCGCAGCGCGCGCTCCAGTCGATCGCGCGGATGACTGGGTGAATAGAGGAGCGCGTTGATCTCGGCGACGGTCATTCGCGCCTTCGCTTCTCCCACCTTCACGATTTCGTCGCCGGCGCCTACCACGCCTTCCTGCAGGACGCGGAAGTAGAACCCGGGCCGTCCGCTGGACGTCAGCAATGCCGGCATCCGGGGCTCGTTCATGCGAATGCCGACGCGATAACAGGTAACGCGAGGTTGAGTGATCTCGAACAGCGCGCTGCCGATCTGATAACGGTCGCCGATGCACACGACATGGTCGGGCAATCCTTCGATCGTGAAGTTTTCGCCGAACTGTCCGTGGACGAAATCAGTCCTCTCCAGCTTCTCCTGCCAATAGCGATACGATTCGATCTGGTAGGCGAAGACGGCGCGCTGCTCACCGCCGTGCCCGGCCAGGTCGCCTTGACCGTCTCCATCTAGATTCAATCGGCCGACCCGACAGCGGCCACGCACCGGATCCTTCCAGATTCCGGTGTGCACAGTACGCCCCTTCCACTTAATGTCGCGCGGAAGTCCGACGTTTACCGATAGTAGTCGAGCCATGTCGCTCCGCTTTCGTGGTGATCCGAAGCCCTCCGGTCTTGAATCTTCTTATCTGCGTGGCGCATGCCGCCAGCCACGCCCTGACGCACGATTTCCCGTGCGCCGAGGTTCGCGGCGCCAAGCGCTCCCTCATGGCGCTTTGCGGGGAGGGAGAGCCTCGGCGACGGTGAGGTTGCGATCGGCGCCGTGCGGAACAACTGTCTGACCCG
>DATAPS010000423.1:0-2938 GCA_036265085.1 Acetobacteraceae bacterium
TCGCCGCCGGACGCGGTGTCCGCCGGCGCGGTGCTGGACCGCCTGCGCATCCCGCGCCGACTCGTCGCGGTGCTGGAGGGCGAGAGCCTGGTCAACGACGCGTCGGGCCTCGTGCTCTACCGCTTCGGCGTCGCGGTTATGATGGGCGGCAGTTTTCACGCGGCATCGGCCGGGATCACGTTCGTGCTCGTCGCCGCCGGCGGAATCGGGATTGGAATTGGCTGCGGTTGGGCGGTGGTGCAGGCGATCCGGCTGCTGCGGGTCGTCAATCTGCAGATTGCGGCGACCTTTCTTGCCGCCTGGGGCAGCTATATCGCCGCCGACGCCATCGGCGCTTCCGGCGTGCTCTCGACGGTCGCGTGTGGGTTGGTCCTCGGCTGGGAACAGCACGCGGCGCTCAGCCCGGAGACCCGCCAGGACGCGGAGGCGACGTGGGCGTTCGTCACATTCACGCTGGAGTCGCTCGTGTTCGTGCTGATCGGGTTGTCGCTGCGCGGGATCCTGCTGCGCCTCGATCGCTCCGGTCTCGTCGCCGCACTCGGCGTCGCGACGGTCATTACGGTCGTGACCATGGCGGCGCGGTTCGCGTGGGTGTTTCCCGCAATCTACCTTCCGTTCTGGTTCGTTCGGTTCGCCTTGCGCGGCCGCTTTGCCGTTCCGATGTCGATCAAGCCCGGCATTCCGCTCGCGATCTCCTGGGCTGGAATGCGCGGCGTGGTCAGCCTCGCCGCGGCACTCGCGCTGCCCGATCAGTTTCCTGGCCGCGATCTCCTCGTGCTCGTCACGTTCGCGGTGATCCTGGGAACGGTGCTTATCCAGGCAACGACGCTTGGTCCGTTTATCCGGTGGCTCGGCATCGCTCGGGATCCCGAGCATGAGCGCTCGGAGGAAGAGGCCGCGCGGCGGGCGATCGCCGACGCGGAGCTGAGGCACATCCGCGAGCAGGCGAAGGATGAGTTGATCGGCCCGGTCGCGCAGGAGCTCGTCGACGAGTACAGCAGCCGGGCAGAGGTGAGGGACGACGGTCCGCTTCGCGGCGCCAAACGCGCGCGGGTGCAGACCCATCTCTCCCTGCGCCTCCAAGCGCTCGACGCGGCCCGGACGGAGATCCTGCGGCGGCACCGTGCCGGGGAGCTTCACGACACGGTGCTGCGCCGGCTCGAGCGGGAGCTCGACCTGCAGGATCTGCGCTACCGGACGACGCTGCGCGCGATCGGGTGAGCGCCCCGGCTCAGGCCTTTTGTTTCGCCTTCCATTTCTCGTATTCGGGGCGGGCTTCGTCCTTGAGCGGATAGTAGCGCCGCAGGTCGCCGCCCGCCGCGAGGCGTTCTCGCGAGAAATCCTCCCACTCGTGATGCTCGCTCGCCTTCTTCACGACCTCGGGGGCGAGCGCCACTGGCACAACGACCACGCCGTCGTCATCGGCGACGACGATGTCCCCGGGCATGACGAGCACGTTGCCGCAGGCGATCGGCACGTTCACGCCGAACGGGAAGATTCCCGTCTGTGTATGGAAGTTCGGGGTGACGCCACGAATCCAGATACCGAGATCGAGTTGCTGCACGTTCGGCCAGTCGCGCACGCAGCCGTCGATGACCACGCCCTGGCCGCCGCGGCCCTTGAAGTAGGTCAGCATCATCTCGCCGAACACGCCCGCGGTCATGTCGCCGCGCGCGTCCACCACCACGATGTCGCCGGCCTGCGCGTGATAGAGCACATGGCGATGGAGCTGCTTCTCCGGCTCGCCATATTCGTCCTCGCCGTACAGGTCTTCGCGCTTAGGCATGAATTGCAGGGTCAGCGCCGCGCCGGCGATCGAACGGCCCTTGGTCCAGGCGACCGGGCCGAGCATGTAGGGGTTGGTGATCCCCATGCGGTAGAGCGTCCCGGTGGTGGTCGCGGTGCCGATGCCGGCGAGGGCGTCGCAGAGCTTGCGGTCCGGGCGGGTGATGTCGGTGGTTTGGATCACGGTGTTTCCTTCACGTTGAGCCCACGACCGAGACTACTCCGACTTGGGCGTGCCCGCACGCGCCCGAGTATCCCCGGCGCCCCCGCTCCACTAACGTTCGGCGTCGCGCGAACGGTGGACAATTCGATCGAACCCGGCCAACCGGAAGGCGGTCTGCCGTCGCGATTCCTTGCAATCTTCGCTGCAAGCAACAGTTGACCAGTGCACGGTTTCGTGATGGATCGAGAACGCTGCACCGTACGCACTTGGAGCATCCGAACGCGCGTTGCTGTACGAGGGGGGCGGTCTGATCGGAGGATGACGTGAAGCAGATTCTAGTCTGCGGGGCCGGCGGATTTATCGGAGGCCACCTCGTGGCGCGGCTCAAGGCAGAAGGCGCTTGGGTCCGAGGAGTCGATCAGAAGCTGCCGGAATTCGCTCCATCGGCTGCGGACGACTTCGTTCTGGGAAACCTGCGGGACGCTCAGGTTTGCGCGTCCGTCGTCGATCGCGCATTCGACGAGGTGTATCAACTCGCGGCGGACATGGGCGGAGCCGGGTATATCTTCAGCGGCGCCAACGACGCGGAAGTCATGCAGAATTCCGCCTCGATCAACCTCAATATGGTCGAGATCTGCAGACAGCGGCAGGTAGACCGCGTCTTCTACTCGTCGTCGGCCTGTATCTATCCCGCTCACAACCAGACAGATCCAGACAATCCGAACTGCGCTGAAGAAAGCGCTTATCCCGCGGCGCCGGATTCAGAATATGGTTGGGAGAAGCTGTTCAGCGAGCGGCTTTACTTGGCTTATGCTCGGAACTACCAAATGAAAGTCCGAATCGCCCGATACCATAACGTTTTTGGGCCGGAGGGGGCATGGACCGGCGGACGTGAGAAGGCGCCCGCAGCTCTGTGCCGCAAAGTGGCTCTCGCGCCGCCGAACGGATCGATCGAGATCTGGGGCGACGGTCTGCAGACACGGTCGTGCC
>DATAPS010000424.1:0-9692 GCA_036265085.1 Acetobacteraceae bacterium
CTTTCAGACCAGCGATGGTGCCTTCGCGCGCGAGCGTGGCGATGGTCGCGCGATCCAGCTTGACATGCACGCAGACCGGGATGTCGTAGGCGATCACCGGCAGCCCCGCATCCTCGGCCACATAGCGGAAGTGATCGACGATCTCCGGCTGGCTGGTGCGCGTGTAGAACGGCGCGGTGACCACGATCGCGTCGGCACCGGCGGCGGCGGCGCGCCTGGCGTGGCCGATCATGCGGTCGGTAGTGGGATCGACCACGCCCGCGAGTACGGGGACGCGGCCGCCGACCACACGGACGGCGTGCTCGAGGATGCCCTGGCGCGTCGCTTCGTCATGGAAGACGACCTCGCCGGTCGAGCCGAGGAAGAACAGGCCGTGCGCGCCGCCCGCGATCAGGTGCTCGATGACGCGGGTGAACGAGGGATAGTCCACCGCGAAACGGTCGGTCAGCGGCGTCAGGACCGGCGGGACGATCCCGCTCAAGCCGGCGATGCCTTTGCTCTTCATCTTCATTCCCTCGGTGACGGGGGCCGAGCCTAGCGGGATCCGGGGATGGGGCAAGGCATCGGCGCTGCGCCTTCCCGCTCTACGCGCGATCGTTGAGATGGCAGGCGCTTTGATGCCCGGGTGCCACCTCGCGCAGCACCGGAGCCGTTTCGCGGCAACGCGGCATCGCGTGCGCGCAGCGCGGATGGAAATGGCAGCCGGAGGGCGGCGCTATCGGGCTCGGCAACTCCCCGCGAATCGCGCCGAACGCGCGCCGCCGCGCGTCGAGGCGAGGAATGTCGGCGAGCAGCGCCTGCGTGTAGGGATGGTTCGCGCTCGAAAAGATCGCCTCAGCGGGCGCGAGCTCCACGATGCGGCCGAGATACATGATCGCGACCCGATCGGAGAGATGCTCCACGACGCCGAGATCGTGGCTGATGAACAGATATGTCAGGCCGAGCGCTTCGCGCAGGTCCATGAACAGGTTCAGGATCTGCGCCTGGATCGACACGTCCAGCGCGGCGACGGCCTCGTCGCACACCAGGACTTCCGGCTGCACCGCGAGCGCGCGGGCGACGCCGATGCGCTGGCGCTGACCGCCCGAGAACTGATGCGGATAGCGCCGCTTGTCGGCCGGATCGAGCCCCGCACGGCGGAGTTGCGCGTCGACATAGGCCGCGGCGCCGCGGCGCGAGACGAGCCCGTGCACCACCGGCGCCTCGCCCACGATAGCGGCGACCCGCATGCGCGGATTGAGACTCGCATACGGGTTCTGGAAGATCATCTGCACCGGCAGCCGCTCGCGGCGACGCAAGGTTGCGGTATCGCGGCCGTGCCAGGCGACGCGGCCTTCGGTGGGCGCCAGCAGCCCGCTGGCAATGCGGCCGAGGGTGGACTTGCCACACCCTGATTCACCGACCAGCCCGAGCACTTCGCCCTTCGCGATCGTGAGATCGACGCGATCGACCGCGCGCACACGGTCGAACCGCTGCGAGACGTTCTCGAGCGAGATCGCCGGGAATGCTTCGCTCACGCGGCCACCTCGGCGTTCGCGGCAAGCGGGTGCAGGCAGCGCACTGCATGCGCGCCGCCGCCAAGCGCCACGTCGCCGGCGCAATCCGGTTGCGCACGGTCGCACCGCGCGCGGAATGCGCAGCCGGGCGGGAGGTCCAGCAGCGACGGCGTCGTGCCGCGGATCTGGCGTAGGCGGCGCCCGCGGACGTTGCGGCTCGGCACGCTGCCGATCAGGCCGTGTGTGTAGGGGTGGCGCGGCGCGTCAAGCACCGCATCCACGCTGCCGGTCTCGACGATGCGACCGGCGTACATCACCGCGATATCATCGGCCAGGCCGGAGACGATGGCGAGGTCGTGCGTGATCCAGATCAGCGCAGTGCCGTACTCGCGGGCGAGCGTCTGCACCTCGTTGAGAATCTGCGCCTGGATGGTGACGTCGAGCGCGGTCGTGGGCTCGTCGGCGATGATGAGGTCGGGCTTGTGCAGCAGCGCGATCGCGATCGCGACTCGCTGGCGCATGCCGCCGGAGAACTGGTGGGGATAGGCGGACAGCCGCTCGTCGGGGCTCGGGATGCCCACCATGCCGAGCGCGTCGCGGGCCCGTTGACGCGCCGTTTCGCGGCCGACGCGGTCATGCGCGAGCACGGTCTCGATCATCTGCGTGTCGATGCGCAGGACCGGATTGAGCGTCATCATCGGGTCCTGGAAGATCATCGCGATCCGATTGCCGCGCAGCCGCCGCAGCTCCGCGTCAGGCAGGCCGACGAGCTCGCGGCCCATGAATCGGATGGAGCCCGCGACGATGCGGCCCGGCGGGTCGACCAGGCCGAGGACGGAAAAGCCGGTAACCGTCTTGCCGCTGCCGCTCTCGCCGACCAGGCCGAGGATCTTCCCCCGCGCCACCGTGAAGGAGACGTCGTCCACCGCGCGGACCGTGCCCACGCGGGTGAGGAAATGCGTGCGCAGGCCGCGCACCTCCAGGGTCGGCGCGTCAGCCATGCGGAGTGAGCCCGTCGAGCATGGTCATCCGAATATCCTGCCCGGTCGCCGCGACACGGTCGATGCCGCGCGTGACCCCGACAGCAATCCTGCTTCACGGCACGCATGGTATCATGACGCCGCGCGGTGTTCTCGCTTCCCCTTACCCGTGCGTCTTGTTTGACGAACGTTATTGTTTCCAGCGAAACTATCGAAATGACCATGAACGATGTGGTGCGGCAGCGACGCACTGATGCGCCTTCCGCACACTCGGAGCCTGGAGGGTTCGGGCTGCTGTCGCCGCAGATCGCGTCGTGGCTCGACATTCGCCTACTCCCGGACGGACCCGCCTACACGACGGGAAAGGCGCTTTTCTTCGACATCGCCGTGGATGCCGACATCCTCGCCGGTGCTGCGACCCTGACGGTCGCCGAAACGGAAGTGCTCCGTGTCCGGATCACGCTGACCGACGGGGTGTTGCGGCAGATCCCGCAGCCGGCATGGCCGGTCGATCTTGCGGTTGCCGACTTTTCGTCGGCGGCAGACCCGGAGGCAGCGGCGCGGCTCTGGATGGAGGCGGACATCCGTCGCGGCTTCCGGTGGGACGCATTCCCGCTGTTCCGCTTCGCCCTTCTTCGGCTCGGTCCCGCACGGTCCGTGGTGTTCCAAACGTTTCACCACATGATCCTGGACGCGATGTCGGGCATGGTCCTGATGGCCCGCATCTCCCAGCATTACGCCGCGATTCGTGACGGCACCGCGCCGCCGCCGTGGACAGCGACACCGTATGCCGAGGTCGTCGCGGAAGAGGCGCGGTATCTGGCGTCCGCGCGTGCGCAGAAGGATCGGGAACATTGGCTCTCGCGCCTTGCGGATCTCCCGGAGCCGCCCGCCGGCGCCGACCGGCGCCGCAGCGAACGCGGACGTTCCGGGCGCCCGTCGCGGATCGGGATCGTGCTTCCCGCGGCGACATACGACGCACTGCGTCAAGCGGCCGCGGCGCGGCGTACGACGCCGTCCCGCGCCATGCTCACGCTGGTCCACGTCGCGTTCGCGCGCCTGACGGGCCATTGGGACCTCGTCTCGGGCGTGGCGATCGGCATGCGCGGCGGCACGCGGTTTCGGAACACGATCGGGCTGCTCGCCCGCAATATGCCGTTCCGCCTCGCGCTCTCGCCGGACGTCACGCTCGCGGAAGCGATCGGGCAAGTGCACGGGCAGCTCAACCGCGACTATCCGCGCCTTCGTTATCCCGCGCACGCTCTGCACCAGGCGCTCGGCGTCGCGCATCGCGGGCATCCCCTGTTCGACGTCGAGGTTAATTATCTCACCTTCGAGCGCGACCTCGAATGCGCGGGCTCGGCCGGCCGGCTCGAGCTGCTGTCTCACGGCTTCATCCTGCCCTGGTTGGTCACGATCCTCGATCACGGGCCCGGACAGGCGGCGCGGCTCACGTTGGACACCGATCCGGGGCTCGTTTCGCGAGCGGAGGCGGAGGCGATGGGCGCGTGCCTGCGCGTCCTGATCGAGGCGGTCGGCACGCATGCGGATACGCGGATCGGCAACGTGCCGGTCATGGATTCCGCTGCCGTGGAGACGCTGCGGCAGCTTGCGGCCGACGCGCCGGTCGGCGTCCAGGCGCCGTCACTGGTCACGCTCGTCGAGGCCCAGGCGCGGCGCACGCCGGGCGCACCGGCACTGATATGGGGCGAGGCCGAGTTCACCCACGCCGTGCTGCAGGAGCGCTCATCGCTGCTTGCGCGCCAGCTCACGGCGCTGGGCGTCGGACGCGGGGCGGTCGTCGCCTTGGCGCTGCCGCGGACGCCGGACCTCGTCGTCGCCGTCCTCGCCGTGCACAAGGCCGGAGCGGCGTATGTGCCGATCGACCCGTCCTATCCTGCGCAGCGCATCGCCTGGATGCTGGATGACGCGGCGGCCGCTCTCGTGCTGACCAGCGAGGCAATGGCGGAATCGTTCGCCGGGTTTGGGACGCCTCTGATTCGCCTCGACGTCGCGGCGGATCTGCCGGCGCCCGCGGCTGATGTGCCGCCCGCGCCAGGTCCGGACGACCTTGCCTACGTGCTCTACACGTCGGGTTCGACCGGGCGCCCGAAAGCGGTCGGGGTGATGCACCGCAACGCCGTCAACCTGGCGAGCTGGGGCGGTTGGCTGCTCGGAGCGGCGGAGCGAGCGGGGCTTCTGTTCGCGACCTCGACGAATTTCGATCTCTCGATATTCGAGATGTTCGTGCCGCTGGCCTGCGGCGGCTGCCTGATCCTGGTCGATGGGCTGCTCGATCTGCCGATCGCGCCGCGACGCGCCGACGTGCGTGTGATCAACACGAGCCCCTCGCTGTTCGCGGCCCTGCTCGCGACCGGCGGCCTGCCGGCGACGGTGCGGACGGTGATCCTTGCCGGCGAGGCGTTGCCCCGCACTCTCTGCGATCGCCTGATAGCCGCGAATCCCGGCGTGCGGCTGATCAACGCTTATGGCCCGACCGAGACAACCGTCTACGCCACCTGGACCGAGGTCGATCCCAGGGCGCTCGGTCCGCCGCCGATCGGTCGCGGGATCTGGAACACGTCGCTCCGCGTGCTCGATCCGGGCGGCGTTCCCGTCCCGCCGGGAATTGCGGGAGAGCTGTGGATCGGCGGGGCAGGCGTCGCTCGCGGCTATCTGAATCGCCCGGAATTGACCGCGGAGCGCTTCGTCACGGATGCGACGGGTCGGGAGCGACGGTATCGCACTGGCGACCGCGTGCGCTGGCGCGGCGACGGACAGCTCGAGTTCCTCGGCCGCTGTGACGATCAGTTCAAGATCAACGCCGTCCGGATCGAACCGGGCGAGATCGAGTCGGCGCTGCTCGGCGTGCCCGGCGTCGCGCAGGCGGTTGTCGTTCTCCGGACCGACCGCAACGGCACGGAACGCCTGATCGCGTGGCTTGTGGCCGAGCGCGGCGCAACCCGCCCATTCGTGCAGGCGCTGCGCGCGGCCGTCGCGGCGGAGCTTCCGACGATCATGGTGCCCACGTTCTTCGCTTGGTGCGATGCCTTGCCGTTGACGCCGACCGGAAAGGTCGATCGCCGCGCGCTCCCGGCGCCGGAGGACGAGGCGGCCGCCGTGGCGCCGACCCGCCCGCCCGAAACGCCGGCAGAGCAGCGCGTCGCCGCGGTTTGGCGCGAGGTGATGCGTGCGGACGTCGACTGTGCGGAGGCCGATTTCTTCGCACTCGGCGGCGATTCGCTCGAGGCGATCACCATGTTCTCGTTGTTGGAGCAGCGGTTCGGCGTGCGCGTCAGCGGGCATCTGCTGGCGGGCGATCTCACTGTTGCGCGCCTCGCTGCCCACATCGAGGCTGCCGGCGTAGGTGACGAGGCAGTCGAACTCGTCGAGCTGCAGCCGCTCGGAGCCTGGCCGCCGTTCATCTGCGTACCGGGGCTCGGCGGAGACGTGATGCATCTGCGCCCGCTCGCAGGCCATGTGTGCGGCGCGCGCCCATTCTTCGCGCTTCGCTACCAGGCCACGGCGGACGACCCGGCCGTGAACAGCGTCGCGGCGATCGCGGCGCGCTGCGTGACGGCGGTGCTGCGCCGCCAGCCGCGCGGACCGTTCCTGCTCGGCTCGTATTCCGGGGGCGCGCCCGTCGCGTACGAAATGGCGCGGCAGCTGACCGCCGCCGGCCACGAGGTCGCATTGCTGGCGATCATCGACGCGGAGCGCCCCGGCTGGCGTGCGGACTGGCGCGACGCGCCGCGTGTGGCACTGGGGTTTGCCGCGGCGGCGGTGGCAGGCCTGCGCGGGCGCTTCGACGCGGCCGGCCGCGGGCGCCTGCGCTATGATGCGCGGTTGGAGTGGCGGGTGTGGCGCGGCGGGCTGCATCCCGCATCACGCGTTGTCGATCTCGACCGCTTCCCGCGGCAAATGCGCCGCGCAATGGAACGGCACTATGGGCTTCTGACGGCCTACTGCGCCCAACCGTGGAGCGGCCGGATCACCTTGCTCCGCACGCGGCCGCGGCCCCTCGTGCGGCGCCGTGACGAGTGCGCGCTCGGCTGGTCGGGCGTCGCGCGGGCCGGCGTCGACGTGCGGATCGTGCCGGGCGATCACCTCAGCATCGTGCGCGAGCCTGGCGCCGCGGATCTTGCGCGGGTGCTCGACACGTGCCTGGCCGTGTTCGATGCGGCGCCGGTTTCGGCGCCTATCGCGACAGCCGCGGATTGAGCACGTCGCGCAGCTGATCGCCGACGAGATTGATCGCCATGATCGTCACCAGTAGCGCGATGCCGGGGTAGAAGCTGATCCAGTATTGCCCGCTCAGCATGTACTGGTAGCCGTTGGCGATCAGCAGCCCGAGCGACGGCTCGGTGATCGGGACGCCCAGCCCCAGGAACGACAGCGTCGCCTCCAGCGTGATCGCGCGCGCGATCTGGATCGTGCCGATGACGATCAGCGGCGGCGCGCAATTCGGCAGCAGGTGGCGGAACAAGATGCGCCAGCGCGGCAAAGCGAGGCACTCCGCCGCCTCGATATACTCGCGCCGCCGCTCCGACAGCGCCGCCCCGCGCGCGGTGCGGGCGTAGCGCGCCCACTCGACGATGACGATCGCGATCATCACGTTGCCGATGCCCTTGCCGAGGAAGGCGAGGATCATCAGCGCGACCAGGATCGCCGGGAACGAGAGCTGGAGGTCGACCAGCCGCATGATCGCGGTCTCGATCTTCCCGCCCGCGTAGGCGGCGACGAGGCCGAGCGCCGATCCGGCGAGCCCCGCGATCAAGGCGCTGCCGACGCCGACGCCGAGCGAGATGCGCAGGCCGTAGATGATGGCGGAGAGCATGTCCCGCCCCTGGTCGTCGCTGCCGAGCCAGAACGTGAATCCGGTGTCCGAGACGGCGCCCGGCGGCAGGCGTCCGTCCATGATGTCGAGCTGCGCGAGGTCGTAGGGGTTCTGCGGCGCGATCCAGGGCGCGAACAGGGCGAGCACCGCGATGATGGCGACGACGACGAGGCCGGCGAGCGCGAGCTTGCTTTCGGCGAACTGGGACGCGAAGCGGCGGAACGGGGACTCGGCGACACGGGCGGTCGCCGGAGCCGGGGATAGGACGAGCTGCGACATGCCGGACTCGTAGGCAACCGGGCGGCAAACGTCGAGAAGTTTGGGGAGTGGGTCGGAGCCTGTCTCGAAATGGGGGCGGAACAGGCGCGATCGAGCCATGCAGCGGTTCGTGGCTGCGTTCCCGGCCGCCAACACCGGCCGAAGCGGCATGTCTGCTGACGAACGGCGCACCACGAGACCGGAGATCGCGTCGTTGACGGGCCGATGCCGCTGTAGACCCCAAAGCTGTAGGGGCGTTGCGATCAGCGCAAGCCACGCGGGCGGCGCGCCAACTGGACACAAAAACCAAAGGTCGCCGTCCTCAGGCTCCAGATTGCTTTACCCGCCAGATGGAGCCAGTCGCCGTTTCGGCATTTACGACGTCGCGAGGGAGGGTATCTTGTGGCTCGATAACGCATGGACTGACCCCGGACGAGTTGGCAGGTAGAGACGGTGGAGTGACCAGATGCTTGGACGACGCGCCTTCGCCGCCGCCGCAACCGCACTGACGCTTACGCGCAGCCATGGCGTTATTGCCCAGACCAACCGCAAGGTGCTGCGTGTCGTGCCGCAGGCCGAGCCACAGTCGTTCGATCCGGTGTTCACGCAGGTGAACAACGTGTCGATGCATGGCGCCATGATCTACGACCAACTCTTCGGTTGGGACGACAAAATGAACGTCCAGCCGCAGATGGTCGACGACTGGAAGATCTCAGACGACCGACTCCTGTACACACTCACGCTGCGCCGCGGACTCAAGTTCCATGACGGCGGCGAGGTCACCACGCGCGACGTGATTGCCTCGCTAAAGCGGATGTTCGTCCGCGACGCGCAGAATCAGCTGCTGGCGAACTTGATCGATAATTATCAGCGCATTGATGACCGCACCTTCTCCATCCGGTTGAAGGCGCCCTTCGCGTTCACCGAGTTCCTGCTGGGGGGCAGCAACGGCGTGGTCGGGGCGATCATGCGCGAAAAAGACGCGATGACCGACCCTTTCACTCCGGTAAAGGAACGCATCGGGTCCGGTCCATTTCGCTTCATCGACGCCGAATACCGGCCGGGCGCCAAACTGGTTTACGAGAAGTTCGCAAGCTATGTGCCGCGCTCAGAGCCCGCCAGCGGGTTCGCCGGCGGCAAGCTCGTGAAGGTCGATCGGGTGGAATGGGTGATCATCCCCGACACTTCGGTCGCGTTCAGCGCCCTCCGGAGCGGCGAGGTTGACATGCTGGACGCCCCGCCGCTCGACCTGCTGCCCACCGTGGCGAACGACCCCAACATTGTCATCGGAGAAGTATGGCCGTTGGAGTCTTATGCCGTGCTGCGGTTCAACTCGCTCCACCCACCGTTCAACAACCTCAAGGCACGGCAGGCGGTGGCACATGCGTTCAGCCAAGTCGATTACATGTCGGCTGCTTACGGTGATCCGAAGCTATGGCACGAGTGCTATGCCTACTGGGTATGTGGCAGCCCGAACGGCACCGAAGTTGGCTCCGAGCCGTATCGCCGGCCCGATCTGGAGCGCGCGCGGCAACTCGTTCGCGAGTCCGGCTACGACAGTACGCCAGTGGTGCTGATCGGCGGTTCCGACATTCCTGCCTACCAACGGCTGAGTCTGGTCACAGTCGACTTGCTGCAAAAGATCGGCTTCAAGGTCGATCTCCAGCTCACCGACTGGGGCGCTGTCGCGACGCGGCGGCAGAAGAAGGACCCGCCGGCACAGGGCGGCTGGAACCTGTTCCACACCAGCGCCAATGGCGCACAGCTCGCCAGTCCGCTGACCAGCCCCTCCACCATCACGACCTGTGACGGCAAGAATTTCCCGGGATGGCCGTGCGACCAGGTCGAGGAAGACATGCGGTTGCGCTACATTCGCGAGCCCGACGCGGCAAAGCGAGCCGCGCTGCTCGAAGACATGCATCGCCGTCTGTGGGAAGTGGTACCCTACCTGCCTCTTGGCCAGTTTGTGCAGCCGTTCCTGTGGCGCAGGAACATCTCCGGCGTGCTGCGGTCAAATGTGCTGGCGTTCTGGAACATCAGCAAAACATAGAGGAACACAAGCAAAGGAAAGCCCGTTTCATCGGCCCGAACGACTCCTCGCCCTGCAGGGTCACTACCAAC
>DATAPS010000425.1:0-6809 GCA_036265085.1 Acetobacteraceae bacterium
GCCACGCTCAACACCTTCCCACTGCACGAAGTCCCGCTGTACAACGAGGACGATGACGGCGAGCACGCACCGGCGGCGGTGCGCGCCCTGCGGTCCGCGATCGCGCTGAGCGACGGCGTGATCATGGTCTCCCCCGAGTACAATCACGGTATGTCAGGCGTTGGTCCGAGCAGATCCGCTCGGCGGCGACCGAGTTGTTCCTCACGCGCGGCTACGAGGCCGTCAGCGTGGACGAGATCCAACTAAACTAAGAGCCGCTGAACCAGTTGTAGCCCTGGTCCTCCCAATATCCGCCCGGATAGTCGTTGGTGATGAAGATCGCCGCGATGTGCTTCGGGTTCTTGAACCCGAGCTTGGTCGGCACGCGCAGTTTCATCGGGAAGCCGTATTTCGGCGGCAGCGGCGCGTTCTCGAAATCGAGCGCCAGGATCGTCTGAGGATGCAGCGCGGTCGCCATATCGATGCTGGAATAGTAGCGGTCGGCACATTTGAAGCCGACATAGCGGGCGCGAAGATCCGCACCGATCCGATCGAGGAAGACGCGGAACGGCACGCCGCTCCATTGGCCGATGGCGCTCCAGCCCTCGATGCAGATATGGCGCGTGATCTGAGCTTCCTGGGGCAAGGTGCGCAGTCGCTCCAGCGTCCAACTCCGCTTGTCGGCGACCAGACCCGAGACTTCGAGCGCATAGTCGTCGGCGTCGATCTCGGGCACGTCGTCGACGGGATAATACGCGTTGAAGGGAAATGGGTTTGCGATCGCGCTGGCCGTATAGGTCGGCGCCAACCGGTTCGGGTCGAACAGCCAGGCTTGCACCCGGTCGTTCCAGCGCGACATCGCCCAGAGCACCCGGTCGACCGCGTCGCCGTCCTGGAGGTTGCAGCCGGTGAGCATTGTGAGCGCACCGATCGAGAGACCGCCCTTCAGCAGTAGTCGCCGTTCCGCCCGGCGCAGCGCGGTCCGATGCTCGTCGAGCGGGATCGGGTTCCGGGGCATCACGGTATGGCTTTCTTCACCGCGGCGGACACGCGGCTGCGGCCGGTGATCATGGCGGGGAGCGTGCGTGGGAAGATCACAACGAGGATCAGATGCAGCAGGATGAACCCGACGATACCTGCCATCGCGACAAAATGGACGCGGCGGGCGAAGTCGTAGCCACCGAACAACCCGGCGAGCCAGGCAAGCTGCACGGGCTTCCATAGCGCGAGCCCGGACAGCACGGCCAGCATGCCGGCACCCAGGGTGACGCCGTAGGCGAGCCGTTGCACGGCGTTGTATTCGCCGACCCGGTGCGGCAACCGGAAGCGGACGGCGTTTGCCAGGTCCCCGAAGACTTCGGTGCTACGGACGGGAAGGAGGCTCCGGCGGAAATGCCCGGAGAGCAGGCCATACCCGACATACAGAAGCCCGTTGACGGTCAGCAGCCATGCCGCGGCGAGATGCCAGGCGATCGCCCCGCCCAACCATCCGCCGAGCGTGGCCCAATCCGGGAAGCGGAAGCCGAACAGCGGTGATGCGTCGTAGATCATCCAGCCGCTCATGATCATGCAAACGATCGCGAAGGCGTTCAGCCAATGCGTCAGCCGCACGAGCAGCGGGTGGACCATCACCAGCCGCCGCTTCGACCGCTCGTCCCGCGCGACGCGTTCGGTAACAGAGTGAATCATCGCCAGAGGTGCGCCCGTTCGTTTGGCGCCTCACGGCCCCGTCTCGCGCCACTCGGCGAGACGGGGCCGTCTCGATTACATCGGTGGAACAAGGGCGTTCTTGCCGACGGAGACGCTGCTGGCCGTCACCGTCCCGTCGGCCGCACGCGTGCCGTTGATCAGGACATTGGCGCCGGGAGTCAACGCTGCCTTGTCGGCGGGCTCGTAGGTGACGATCGGCACATCGTCCGGCACGACGACGCGCTTCTCACCGCCCTTATAGGTAATGGTGATCGTGCGCCCGTTGGCGGCAACGAGGCTGCCGACGGTGCCGTTGGTCATGCTGCTCTGAGAGCCGAGATCCCAGGCGCGCGTGCCTTCGCCGACGCCGCGCATGCTGGGCGGAAACACCTGAACTTCGAGCGCCTTCAGTGAGCCGTCCGGCTGCGGCACAGCGGCGGTGCCGACATAGCTTCCAGGCTGGATCTCGCTGGCATTGGCGACAGTCAGCCATGTCACGCGAACGTTATCCGGCAGCTTCGCACTGGCCTTGGTTCCATTGCGGAGCGTGAGCTTCAGCGTCTCGCCCGAGACTGCGTCGATCTTTCCACGCAGCCGGGCCGGCGACCCACCAATTTGGGCGAACGCGGCGCTCGCGGCGAGGGACAGGCCGATAGCGACGGCAAGGAAGGTGTGCTTGTTCATCATCATGAAGTCATCCGATCGGTTCTGGCGCGCTGCATTCGCCGCGACACACGCCGCAATCCCATGAACACCGCACCGACTCGCCTAATCCCGCACGCACGCGAAGATTTTTCCACGGTCGATCGCGAGCCTGAGAAGCCGCTCGTCCCACGAGGAATAACCTGCCCTGCGTGGTGTTCACCGTTCATGGGCCTGGACGCCCGACCGGGTGCGCATGCCTAGTCAGAATTCCACTATCGCGGAGATCGAGGCTTGCGTGCCGGCGCTGCATCGTTATGCCAGAACGCTTGTGGCAAACCGGCAGGATGCCGACGATCTGGTGCAGGATTGCTTGGTCCGTGCACTCGGCAAGATCCCGGCGGAGAGCGCAGTTTCCGTACGGCCGTGGCTGTTCACGATCCTGCACAACCTCAGCGTCAATCGATGGCGCAGGATCCGGCGGTGGGGTCATCTCGTGGAAGCAACAGAAACGGACGCTGCGGTGCCGTCCACACAGGAATGGCGCGTGATTTCACACGATCTGGTGCGTGGCTTCGAGCAACTCTCCGCTGAGCACAGGCAGGTGCTCATGCTGGTCAGCGTCGAGGGTTTGGAGTATCGGGAAGCGGCGGAAATCCTCGATGTACCGATCGGTACCGTGATGTCGCGGCTGAGCCGTGCCAGGGATGCGCTGCGCGCTCAGATGAATGGCACGGGGCGCCCCACGCTGCGTCGCGTGAAATGACGCAGGCGCCATCCCCAGTGACTGACGCCGACCTCCACGCCTTCGTTGACGGGCGATTGGATGAATCGCGGCGTAGCGTCGTCCTGCAGTATCTAGCCGAACACGAGGACCAGCAGCAGCGGGTCCAGGATTGGATGGATCAGGCAGACGGCCTGCGCCGCGCGCTTCGCCGCGACGACCCGGTGGAGCGGGCTGCGATCTTGGCGCGCCTCGCGGGCGCTTTGCCACGGCGAGCGGCCGGACCCGCAGCGTTCCGGCGGCTGGCAACCGCCGCCAGCATCGTGTTGGCGCTCGGCGTCGGCGGGATCGGTGGCTGGGTCGCACACAATAATCGCAACCTCACCGAGATTGCCCGGCTCGGGATCGAGGCAACGACGGCGTATACCGTCTTCGCGAACGACGCGAACCGCCCGATCGAGATTTCCTCCGACGACCGGGTGGAGCTGGTCAATTGGATCACGCAGAAGCTCGGACGCCGCGTGACGATTCCGGACCTGAGCCCGATGGGCTATCAACTGATGGGGGGACGGGTGCTGACCGCCCTGTACGGCCCGGCGGCGATGCTTTTGTACAAAGACGCGAACGACGACCGCATCACCGTCTATCTTCAGCCGATGAGGATTGGACTGCCCGAGCCGATGCGGCCGATCCAAGGGCAGGCCGTGGATGGCTACGCCTGGATCGACCACCAAGTCGGTTACACCGTGATGTCGGATGGCAACACCGCGCGTCTGCACAACGTCGCCAACCACGTGCGCGAGGACGCGCGGTTCTGATGCGCGTAAGAGGGCATAAGTACCGAAAATCAGGCGATTCCCGGAAAGTGGCACGCGACGAACCGCCGCGGCGCCGCCTCGGCAAGCGGCGGCTCCTCGCGCGCGCAACGTTCCTCGGCGAAGGCGCAGCGCGTGCGGAACCGGCATCCGCTCGGCGGCGAGATTCCGCTCGGCGCCTCGCCGCGCAGCGCGACATGCGACCGGTTTCGCTGCACCCGCGGATCCGGCACTGGCGCGGCGTCGAGCAGCGAACGCGTATAGGGATGCAGCGGCCGCGCGAACAGCTCGTCCGCCCGCGCCGTCTCCATCACGCGGCCGAGATACAGCACGACGATCCGATCGCATAGGTGCCTGACGACCGCGAGATCATGCGCGATGAACAGATAGGTCAGGCCGAGCCGCTCCTGTAGCTCGACCATGAGATTGATGATCTGCGCCTGGATGTTGACGTCGAGCGCCGAAATCGGCTCGTCGCCGACGATGAATTCTGGCCCGACGGCCAGCGCCCGCGCGATCGAAATGCGTTGCCTCTGCCCGCCCGAGAATTCGTGCGGAAACCGCTCCGCCGCGGCCGCCGGCAGCCCCACCAGATCGAGCAGCTCCGCCACACGCTGCCGCGCCGCCGCGTCGCCCTTCACGATCCCGTGCAGCCGCAGCGGCCCCGAGAGGATCTCGCGCACCGGCATGCGGGGATTCAGCGACGCATAGGGATCCTGGAAGATCATCTGCATGCGCCGCCGCAACGGCCGCATCTCCGAGATGCTCGCGTGCGTGATGTCGCGCCCGTCGAACACGATCCTTCCCGCCGTCGGCTCGTGCAGGCGCGTCACCAGCCGGGCGAGCGTCGATTTGCCGCAGCCCGACTCGCCCACGAGCCCGACGGTCTCGCCCTTCGCCACATCGAGGTCGACGCCGTCCACCGCCCGCAGCACGCGCGTTTTCCCGAACACACCGTCGCGCGGCAGCCGAAAATGCTTCGTCACGCCCCGCGCGCTCAGCATCGGCGCGGTGGCCCGTTGCGCGTCCGCCGCAGCAACCGTCCCCGGCAAACGCCGCGCTTCCAGCGAGCCGCCCGCCTGCGTCACCCAGCAGCGCGCCGCCCGATCCACGCCCACCTGCAGCAGCTCCGGATGTTCGCCGCAGCGCGCTACCGCGAACGGGCAGCGTGCCCGGAACCGGCACCCCTCCGGCCACGCGCGCGGGTCCGGCGGCTGGCCTTCGATCGTCACCAGCCGCCGGTTCGCCGCCACCGCGTCGATGCGCGGCGCCGCATTCAGCAGCGCCCAGGTGTAGGGATGGCGCGGATCGGACAGCAGCTCCTCGGGCGCGCCCTCCTCGACGATCTCGCCCGCATACATCACCAGCACGCGCGCGCAGATGCTTGCGATCACGCCGAGATCGTGGCTGATCAGGATCACGGCCGTGCCGAGATCCGCGTTCAGCTCGCGCAACAAGTCGAGAATCTGGGCCTGGATCGTCACGTCGAGCGCGGTCGTCGGCTCGTCCGCGATGATCAGCGCCGGGGTGTTCGAGAAACCCATCGCCAGCATCACGCGCTGGCGCATTCCGCCCGAGAACATGTGAGGCCACGCCGTTAACGCCCGCTCCGGCCCCGACACGCCCATCCGCCGCAGCAGCTCGATCGCGCGCCTGCGCGCATCCCGGCGCGTGAAGCGGCGGTGCGACGTCATCGCTTCCACGAGCTGCTTGGCGATCCGCAGCACCGGATTGAGCGACGTCATCGGGTCCTGGAACACCATCGCGATCTCGGCGCCACGGATGTCGCGAATCTCTCGCTCGCTCAGCGTTGCGAGATCGCGTCCGCGGAACTCGATCGAGCCGCCGACGATCCGCGCCGGCTCGTCCAGCAGCCGCATGATCGAGCGCGCGCACACGCTTTTTCCCGACCCGCTCTCGCCGACGATCCCCAGCGTCTCGCCGCGACGCAGCGCGAAGCTGACGCCGTCGACCGCCCGCACGGCGCCCGCGTCGGTAAGAAACCAGGTGCGCAGGTCGCGCACGCGCAAGAGCGGCGCGTTATCGCCGTCGGGCATGCGGATCGAGCCAGTCGCGCAGACCATCGCCGACGAAGTTGAACGCCACCACGACCGACAGGATCGCGACGCCGGGGAAGGTCGCGACCCACCATTGCTGCACCAGCTCGCGCCCTTCCGCGACCATCGCACCCCATTCCGGCGTCGGCGGCACCACGCCGAGCCCGAGGAACGACAGGCCCGCGAACACCAGGATCGCGTTGCCGAGATCGAGCGTGAGCAGCACGATCAGCGGCCCCACCGCATTCGGCAGGATCTGCCTGAACAGGATATGCGCCGGCCCGAACCCGACCGACTGCGCCGCCTCGACGTATTCCAAAGAGCGTTGCGAGATCACGAGACTTCGGGCGAGGCGCGCGAATTTCGGCCACCACACCACCAGCATCGCGATCACCGTGTTGACCGTGCCGATGCCCAGCGCCGCCGCGATCGCCATCGCGAGGATGATCGGCGGGAAGCAGAACACCAGGTCGGTCAGCCGCATCAGCGACTCTTCGAGCCAGCCGCGCGCATAGGCCGCGACGCCGCCGAGCAGCGTGCCGAACGCGCC
This sequence comes from Acetobacteraceae bacterium, assembly GCA_036265085.1. Lineage (GTDB taxonomy): Bacteria > Pseudomonadota > Alphaproteobacteria > Acetobacterales > Acetobacteraceae > DATAPS01. The sequence continues at coordinate 6,457 of DATAPS010000425.1, forward strand.
GCCGATCAGGACGACCGTGAAGCCCACGGCAAGCGACGTCCGCGCGCCATAGACGATGCGCGTCGCGACGTCGCGCCCGAGCTGATCCGTCCCCAGCCAATGCGCCGCCGACGGCGGCCGCAGCCGCGCCGCGACATCCACCGCATTCGGGCTCTCCGGCATGATCAGCGGCGCCGCGACCGCGAACACGACCCAGAGTGCGACGATGATCGCCCCGAATGTCGCGAGACCATAGCGGCGCGCCCAGCGCCGCCGCGCCGACGCCATGCGCGGCAAGACGACCGGAAGCGCCGCCTCGCTCATCGGCTCACCGTTGCGGCGCGCGCGATCAGGCCGGCCGCGCCGTGTCGAAC
>DATAPS010000426.1:0-2746 GCA_036265085.1 Acetobacteraceae bacterium
CCGAGACCCCGGTCACAGTCACTGCCATGGTCACCGGAGCTCCCGGCACAAACGCCGCTCTGATCACTACGGCGGGCTGCGTGGGGCGCGCGCCGGTACGTGGGTCAGCGCGGACCATGTTGCGATGGGAATTCGACGCCGCTTCCGCGCGGTTCGCGCGGCTGGAGGTCCGAGACGCGCAGCGGCGCCCGCTCGGCGCGATGGTCGCATTGACCAATCCCGTATGGCTGGCGTGAGATTTCTCTGCGGCGCAAGCTAAACCCTGAAATGGCGCCCAACGCCGCGTCCGTGGCCGCACTGCGCCGCCGCATCAGGCTGCGGGGAAGCGGCGGTGTTCGCGGCGAAGCGAAAACGAGTGCCACGTTGTCCACGGCAACATCGACATACCCATGCATTTATCGGAAGATCGAGGCCAGCGATCTACATTGTTAACGGCGAAGCGGCAGCCGCGGCTGCCAGGGAAGAAACTGACCGGCAGGGTGTGTGAACGGACGAATGGAAGGGTCGACGAGATGAGTGATGACACGGCCTATTACCGTGCTGATGTGCAGGGTCTTAATCCCGGAGATGCGACGACCCGCACGCTGGACACGCTCGATGACAAGGAATACACATACGCGACAACCCGGCTCGACATTGCGCGTGGGATCGCGGCCAGGCATGCCGATTTCGCGGTCTACCGCGTCACGCTGAACGAGCCTATTGAAGCAGACCCCGACGCTGCCCAGGACAACCTTGGTGAATTGTTCGTCAGGTCTCCGTGGGGCGCGGTCGTGAATGTCGTGGATGAGAATGAAACATAGGCCGGACGCGGTTTCCCGCTAGCCCTCCGACGCTGAGATTCCGTCGGGAAGATACGTCTTGTCGTACGAATGGCATTGTAGGCGAACATATTACGTCACAGCACGGTCCGGTCAATCCGGCGCCGACCATGTCTTTTGGTGGTCAAGGATGATCGTATCGTCGCGGCGTGTCTCAGTGTTGTTTGCGCGAGCAGCGCGCCAGCAAAGAAAGGCGCGATGGTTGCCCGTGGGGAGAAGGAACTGTTCGCGCCTTCGAGTGGCATGCTCGTTACATGGCGGCCGTACCCCAAACCGTCTACGCGCGAGATGGTGATACGCACCTCGCGTATCAGGTCGGCGCTGACCACGGGTCAGATCTGCTCTTCGTGCCTACAGCAACGTTTCCGATCGACCTGCTGTGGGACGAGCCCACCGTTGCCCGCCACCTCCGTCGGCTGGGGTCGTTCAGTCGTTTGATCTTGACCGACCTGCTCGGGATGGGAAGCTCGGACGCGGTGCCGATTCAGGACCGTCCTGCAATGCAGGCGTGGACGGATGGGCTCGTCGCGGTGCTCGACGCCGTCGGGAGCCAGTGTGCGTCAGTCTTTGGGATGGGGGAGTCGGCGCTTCCAGTCATGCTCCTGGCCGCAACCCATCCCCAGCGCGTGCGCTCGCTGGTGCTTTGGAGCCCATACGCGCGTTTTCTCCGGGCCGACGACTACCCGTGCGGGATGCCCGAGCCGGCCTTCTCCCGGTATGTCGACGGCTTCGGTAACACGGTCGGGACCGGTGCTGTTGCGGATGAATTGGCGCCCAGTTGGGCCGGTGATGCCGGGAAGCGGCGCTGGTGGGCCCGCGGCGAGCGCCTGGCCGGCGGCCCGGGGTACTTCAAAGCCATCTTTGACCTCTACCTGCGCACTGACGTCCGGCCCGCGCTCGATAGCATCCAGGCGCCGACGCTGCTGCTACGCCGCCGCGGTGACCGTCATGTGGCCGGCGGCCACGCCCGCTATCTCGCCGATCGCATCGCGCACGCACGCTTGGTGGAGTTCGACGGGGACGACACTGTGTGGTTTGCCGGCGACTCCGACCGAGTGCTCGACGAGATTGAATCGTTCGTCACCGGATCACGCGCCGCCCGGCCGACGAACCGCGTGCTGTCGACCGTGTTGTTCACCGACATCGTCGGATCGACCGAACACGCCGAGGCTCTCGGCGATGAGGCGTGGACGGCCGCCCTCGACCTGCACAACGAGGTCGTGGCGAGACATGTGGGCAGCGCGCGGGGCGACGTCATCAAGTTCACCGGCGACGGCGCCCTTGCGACCTTCGACGGTCCGGCGCGTGCGATCACCTGCGCGTGCGCGATTCGAGACGCGGTGCAAGACCTCGGACTCAACATCCGCGCCGGCCTGCATACCGGCGAGGTGGAGATGATCGACCGCGACGTGCACGGGATCGCGGTCCATATCGCGGCACGTATTATGGCGCTCGCCGGGCCCGGAGAGGTGCTCGTGTCAGGCGTGATCCCACCGCTGGTCCTCGGATCGAGGATCGCGTTCGACGACCGCGGCAACCACGAACTCAAGGGTGTGCGCGACCCGTGGCCGATCCTGGCGGTGCGCGACTCGCGTAGTTAAAGGTGTTCGCCGCGGCATGCGTGAGCCACCGCACGTTACGTCGACGCCGAATTTGGGAACCCGCCGGGCTGGACGTGTTCGAGCTGACGAAAGGATTGCCCATTGACCTCCTCGTATCGCGGCTCGCGTCTCGGTACCCGCTTCGGGCCATACGAGCTGCGATCACTGATCGGCACCGGCGCAATGGGCGAGGTCTATCGGGCCTACGACACCGTTAAGGATCGGACGGTCGCGCTCAAGCTGTTACCTGCCGAGACGTCTGCGGACCCGGGCTTCCAGCAACGCTTTTACCGAGAGTGCCGGGCAGCGGCGCGATTACAGGAG
>DATAPS010000427.1:0-10369 GCA_036265085.1 Acetobacteraceae bacterium
CCGCGACGCCAGTTGTATCCGCGTGAATTGACGATCGGGTGGAACACGTTTGTGCCTGTGCCGACGCGCAGGAGCGGCACCCCGAACGCCACCAGCTTCTCGCAAAACCCTTCGAGCAGCGCCATCTCGTCGTCGCTCGAAAGTGCCATGGCGCTAAGCCACCGCGCGACCGACAGCTCGATCTCGGCGAGACGCGATTTCGACGGAAGGCCGGGGTCGAAGCGGCGGCAGGGCCTCGTCCAAGGCACGACGTGACCGGAGCGCTATCGCGCCTGGCGGCGGTCTCCGAGGCCACAGTGGGGCGGGCGCGGGCGCGGCTGCGCGCTCTCCGAACAAAAATAGAACAAGGCCCGGCGGGCCGATCGCTATGCGGACGGTTCCCCGCACCTCTATGACGTCGATGTCCACCAGCACCATCGTCATCGCTCGGCCGCCGAAGCGCGCGGCGGTTGCGAAAACCCCGCGCCCAAGCACCGATAAGCTGCCGCCCGTCGTGTCCGCTCCCCGCGCCCGAGAACCGGCCTTTGACTTGGCTGCGATAGGTACGGCGGCGGATCGGTTCTTTCAGCGACTTGCCGCGGCGGCTAAGTCCGAGGACAGCTGACACAATCCGATCGCCCTCGCTCGCACCGATCCGGCGCATCATGGCGAAATTGTCCCTTAATCCGGATGTATCGGGGCGGCCATGATGCCCGAGCGATGCCCCAGATGTTCGTTGCGCATGGACAAGTGCCACAAGCGGCGCTTAACATCTTGAACTCGCTGGTGGGCGCAGTAGGATTCGAACCTACGACCCGCTGATTAAGAGTCAGCTGCTCTACCAACTGAGCTATGCGCCCGGCCACCAACGCGGAGCACCGAAAAGCCGCTCCGCGAGGGCGCGGTCTATAGCAAGGTCGCCCGGGCCTGTATAGCGCCGCCTCACGGTCCTCACCTTGCACGCCGGACAACCCCGTGCTTCGGTGGAAAGAGGGTGGCTGCACGAAATGAGGGGGGGTCTGTGGCCTATGCGCTGCAGCAACTGATCAACGGCGTCACATTGGGGATGATCTACGGCCTGATCGCCGTCGGCTACACGATGGTCTATGGGATCATCGGCATGATCAACTTCGCGCACGGCGACGTGTTCATGATCGGGTCCTTCCTGTCGCTGATCGCGCTGCTCGGCCTCGCCGTGCTCGGCATCACCTCCGTCCCCCTCGCCCTCGCCCTCACGCTGATCTTCGCCGCCGCGATCGCCGCGCTGTACGGCTGGACGATCGAGCGGGTGGCCTACCGGCCGCTGCGAGGGTCGTTCCGCCTCGCCCCGCTGATCAGCGCGATCGGCATGTCGATCACGCTGCAAAATTTCGTGCAGGTGAGCCAGGGCGCCAAGATCAAGCCGATCCAGCCGGTCATCCCCGGCGGTATCGGCGTCACGTTCGACGTGTTCCGGGTGCAGCTTTCCTGGATGCAGATCGCGATCGTCGCAACCACGATCGTGATGCTCGCGATCTTCACCTATCTGGTCACACGTACGCCGCTCGGCAGGTCGATGCGCGCATGCGAGCAGGATCTGAAGATGGCGGGCCTGCTCGGCATCGACACCGACCGCACGATCAGCCTCACTTTCGTCATCGGCGCGGCGCTCGCCGCCGTCGCCGGCTTCATGTTCCTGCTCTATTACGGCGTCATCGATTTCTTCATCGGCTTCATTGCCGGCGTCAAGGCATTCACCGCGGCCGTGCTCGGCGGGATCGGCTCGCTCCCCGGCGCGGTCCTCGGCGGCTTGCTGATCGGCCTGATCGAGACCTTCTGGTCCGCCTATTTCAGCGTTCAGTACAAGGACGTCGCGGCGTTCTCGATCCTGATCATCGTGCTGATCTTCATGCCTTCCGGCCTGCTCGGCCGCGCCGACGTGGAGAAGGTATGAGCGGCAGCGCCGGCCGCGGGCCCGCATCGGCGCTCCGGGACGCCTTCCTCTCCGCTTTGGTCGCGCTCGGTCTGTTCGGCCCGATGATCGGATTGGCGACCACCGACAGCAGCGGTGGCGCGCTCAAGCTCACGTCGCGACCCGTGGCTGTCGCAATCGCCGTCGGAGTGGTGTTCTTCGGACGCCTCGCGATCCTGGCTTGGCGGGGCAATCGGCCAATCCGCAGCGGTCCGACGATGGGCGTTTCGCCGGTGCTGACCCAGATCGGCCGGTTCGTCGCGCCTATCGTGCTGGTCGCGGCGATCGCGCTGCCCGCCTATAGCGGCCGCTATATGCTCGACCTCGGCGTGCTCGTGCTGACCTACGTCATGCTCGGCTGGGGGCTGAACATCGTCGTCGGCCTCGCCGGGCTGCTGGACCTCGGCTACGTCGCGTTCTACGCGGTCGGCGCCTACACGTTCGGCATCCTCTCCACCGATTTCGGCATGGGCTTCTGGGAGTGCCTTCCGCTCTCCGGCCTGCTCGCCGCGACCTTCGGCGTGCTGCTCGGCTTCCCCGTGCTGCGCCTGCGCGGCGATTATCTCGCGATCGTCACGCTCGCGTTCGGCGAGATCATCCGGGTGGTGATTCTGAACTGGACGACGCTGACCAGCGGCCCGAACGGGATCGCCGGCATTCCGCGGCCGACGCTATTCGGCCTGACGTTCACCGCCGGCGGCGGACCGGGGAGTTTCGCGAACTTCTTCGGGCTGCAGCCGAACCTGACGCAGCGCGCGATCTATCTCTACTACGTCATCCTCGGCCTGGCGCTGCTGACCAACTGGGTATCGCTCCGCATCCGCCGCCTGCCCCTCGGCCGGGCCTGGGAGGCACTGCGGGAGGACGAGATCGCCTGCCGCTCGCTCGGCATCAACGTCACCACCACGAAGCTGACGGCCTTCGCCATGGGCGCCCTGTTCGGCGGATTCGCAGGCTGCTTCTTCGCGACCCGCCAAGCGTTCATCAGCCCGGAGAGCTTCACCTTCGCCGAGAGCGCAATCGTGCTCGCGATCGTGGTGCTCGGCGGGCTCGGCAGCCAGCTGGGCGTGGCGCTCGCCGCCGTTGTGCTGATCGGCGGCCCGGAAGTGTTCCGCAATCTCGCCGAATACCGGATGCTGATCTTCGGCCTCGGCCTGGTCGTGATGATGATCGTCCGGCCGCGCGGCCTCATATCCGGCCGCACACCTTCCGTCTCGCTCGGCCACGCCGGCCAGATCTCCGCGGCGCTGGTGGCGCAGGGGCGCGGCTGACGTGGCCGATCTGCTGGGGGTCCAGGATCTGACCATGCGGTTCGGCGGCCTGACCGCCGTCGACGCTCTTTCCTTCGCCGCGCACACGGACGAGATCACCGCCGTGATCGGCCCGAACGGCGCCGGCAAGACGACGGTGTTCAACTGCATCACGGGCTTCTATCGCCCGACTTCCGGCGCCCTGGCCCTCATCCACCCCGACGGCACAGCCTACGGCCTGGAGCGGATGCCCGGGCACCGCATCGCCCGCCGGGCGAAAGTGGCCCGCACCTTCCAGAACATCCGCCTGTTCGCCGGCATGACCGTGCTCGAGAACCTCATGGTGGCGCAGCACAACGCCGTCATGCCGAACGTGCCGATCGGCCTGCTCGCCGTCTTTGGCCTTGGACCCACCCGCGCCGCCGAGCGCGCCGCGGTCGAGCGCGCACGCGGCTGGCTCGACACCGTGGGCCTACTTGCCCGCGCCGACGACCCGGCGGGCGCGCTCCCCTACGGCGCGCAGCGGCGGCTCGAGATCGCGCGGGCGATGTGCACCGGCCCGGTGCTGCTCTGCCTCGACGAGCCGGCGGCCGGACTCAATCCGCGCGAGAGCGACGAGCTCGCCGACCTGCTGACCCGCATCCGCGACGGCGGCTGCTCGATCCTGCTGATCGAGCACGACATGGGCGTGGTGATGCGCATCTCCGACCACGTCATCGTGCTCGACCACGGCCGCAAGATCAGCGACGGACCGCCGGAGCACGTCCGCAACGATCCCCACGTCATCGCCGCCTATCTCGGCGAGGGCGACGAGGGCGAGGAAGCGGCGCCAACCGAAGCGGCGCGGGAAGCGGCGGGCGGCGTCGCGCTGTGACGGCGCTGCTCAGCCTCACGGACGTCACAGCGTTCTACGGAGCGATTCAGGCGCTCAAGGGCGTCGATATCGAGGTGAACGAAGGCGAGATCGTCACGCTGATCGGTGCGAACGGCGCGGGCAAGTCGACGCTGATGATGACGATCTGCGGCAATCCGCGGGCACGATCGGGGCGGATCGTCTACGCCGGCCGCGACATCACCCAGCTGGCGACCTTCGAGATCATGCGCATGGCGATCGCCCAGGCGCCGGAGGGGCGACGCATCTTCCCGCGCATGAGCGTGCACGAGAACCTCCTGATGGGCGCGCATGGCCGCGATCCGGCGGAAGCGGAAGAGACGATGCAGCAGGTGTTCGGGCTGTTCCCGCGCCTGAGGGAGCGGCTGGCCCAGCGCGGCGGCACGCTCTCGGGCGGCGAGCAGCAGATGCTGGCGATCGGCCGGGCCCTGATGAGCCGCCCGCGCCTGTTGCTGCTCGACGAGCCGAGCCTCGGCCTCGCGCCGCTGGTGGTGCGGCTGATCTTCCAGGCGATCCGCGACCTCAACCGCACGACGGGGCTGACCGTGCTGCTGGTGGAGCAGAATGCGTTCCAGGCGCTACGGCTAGCGCATCGCGGCTACGTGCTGGTGAACGGCGCGATCACGATGGCCGGGCCGGGGCAGGAGCTGCTGGCGCGGCCTGAGATACGCGCGGCCTATCTCGAAGGGGCGCACTGAGCGAGACTGCGGCTCCAAGATCCGGGGAGAGAAACGATGAGGGCAGCCGTCTTGCATGAGGCGCGTCGGCCGATGACGATCGAGACGCTGACCGTCGCGAAGCCGAAGGCGCACGAGGTGCTGTTGCGCACGGCCTATGCGGGGCTCTGCCACAGCGACCTCCATTTCATGGAAGGCCTCTATCCCATGCCGACACCCGTGGTGCTCGGCCACGAATCGTCGGCGATCGTCGAGGCAGTGGGCAGCGAGGTGACGTACGTCAAACTGGGCGACCGTGTCATCACCTGCCTCTCGGTGTTCTGCGGCACGTGCAGCTACTGTAACACCGGCCGGCCGCAACTCTGCGACGATCCCGAAGTCAAACAGCCGCCCGGCCAGGCGCAGCGCCTGTTCTGGGACGGCAAGCCGGTTGCTCAGGCCTACAATCTTTCCTCCTTCGCCGAGCAGCTTCTCGTGCACGAGAACGCGATGGTGAAGATTGCCGAGGATATCCCGCTCGACATCGCGGCGCTGGTCGGTTGCGGCGTCATGACCGGCGTGGGGGCGGTGATCAACACGGCGAAAGTGCCGGCGGGGAGCACGGTCGCCGTGTTCGGCTGCGGCGGCATCGGGCTCTCGGCGGTGAACGGGGCAGCGATCGCGGGCGCGGACCGGATCATCGCAGTCGATACGGTCTCAACGAAGCTCGATGTCGCCAAGCAGATGGGGGCGACCGACGTCATCAACGCGAGCAACGCCGATCCGGTCGAGGCGATCAAGGAACTCACCGGCGGCGGGGTGGAGTTCTCGTTCGAGGCGGTCGGCCTGAAGCGGACGGCGGAGCAGTCGTTCGAGTCGCTGCGGCCGGGCGGCACCGCGACGATCATCGGCATGATTCCGTTCGGCGTGAAGATCGAACTGCACGGCGCCGACTTCCTACGCGAGCGGAGGATCCAGGGCTCGTCGATGGGCAGCAACCGCTTCCGCGTCGACATGCCGCGGCTGCTGAACCAGTGGAAGCGCGGGCACCTCAAGCTCGATCACCTGATCTCCGGGCACATCAAGCTCGACGAGATCAACGACGGCTACGCCAAGCTGAAGGAGGGCTCCGTGCTGCGCCAGCTCATCGACTTCGGCGTCGCCGCGTGATCCGACCGCGCGTCTACGGCTGTGAATCGCGCTTGATCATCTCCTCGAACACGCGGCTGGTGCCGAGATCGGCGCGCTCATGCGCGTCCATCGCGCGCAGTTCCGCCCGCTCGACGGAGCGACGGTGCCGCTCCGCAAGGGCCGTGACGAAGCTCGTGAACATCGCCGACAACGACCGAACCGGATGCGCCGCCGTCTTGGAGTGCCCGGAATACGTGAACTGCGTCGCGGCCATCTGCGTCTTGTCCCATCCTGCGGCGCCGGCCAGTCCGGCGCGTGAGAGCAAGGTGCCGCAAGCAGGCGCGGCGAGCAGTGACGCGGATCACAGGCGGCGATCTTCTCCACCGTGACTGGGCGCGAAAAATGGCCGGATGCACGGCACCCGGCCATTTCCGCCGTGGTGAAAACGATCAGATGACGTGCAGGCGGCCGAGTAGATAGCCGACGCCGACGCCGATCAGGATCGCGGTCAGCGGCTGCTCGCGGGCATAATCCTTGACCTGCCCGATCGTGTCCTCGGCCTGCCCGCGGGCCTGGTTGAGCTTTCCGCGCGCCTGAGTCTTGGCGTCGCCGACGATATCGCCGACCGTTTCCTGGGCGCGGCCGTACATTTCCTTCGCAGTGCCCGTAACGCGGTTCTGGTCCATGATCTCCCTCCAACTGGCATCGGCACACGCGCGGCGCGTGCGCTCTTGGCGGGAAACGCGCGAGCGGGGAAGCGGATTGGTGGCGGGTTGAAAATGTCGGACAAGGCCGCCTCCCTTGGAGACGATCCGCGATGATCACCGTCTGGCGTGCGATCCGCGCGCGACCCCGCCTCATGATCGGCTTCATCGGAGGGATCGCCGCATACTTCGTGCTGCCGCTGCCGACGATGCTGACGCGGGCGCTCGTGGCGTGGGATTTCGGCTGCCTGCTCTTCCTTGCGCTTTGCGCGGCCCTGTTCTCGACGACCGCCGCGACCGCCGCGACCTCCCTGCCCGAGGCGGCCGAGGCGCAGGAAGCAGGCGAGTGGACGATCTTCTCGCTGACGCTCGCCGGGGTGGTCGCGAGCTTCGGCGCGATCATCGGCGAGTTCTCCCACGCGGGCAGCGACCATCGGGGGTTCCGGGTCACGCTCGTCTCAGCCACCCTGTTCCTCTCGTGGCTGCTGACGCACACCGAGTTCGCGATGCGCTATGCACATGAATATTACGACATCGCGGCGGACGGCTACACGGTCCATCGCGGGCTCGAGTTTCCCGGCGACCGCGACCCGGATTACTGGGACTTCTTCTATTTCGCGTTGGTGCTCGGCATGACCTTCCAGGTCTCCGACGTGCAGATCACCGACCACCATCTGCGCCGGCTCGCGGCGGCCCATGGGCTGCTCGGGTTCCTGTTCAACACGGTGATCCTGGCGCTGACGATCAATCTCGCCGCCGGGCTTCTGGCGCCAGCGTCAGGTTCGGGCTGACACGCGCGCCATCGTGAGCAGCAGCTCGGCCCAGGCGCGGAGGCCGTCGTCGAAGGAGCTGAGGCGGAAGAACTCGTTGGGGGCGTGGATGTTCTCGTCGGCGATCGCGTAGGACAGCACCACCGTCTCCAGCCCGAGACCCTCCTTGATCATGGGCGACACCGGGAGGGTACCGCCGATGCCGACCCGCACCGGCTGCTGCCCATGCACCCGTTCGATCACGCTCTCGACGGCGGCGAGGAACGGGTCGTCCTCCGGCGTCGCATAGGCCGCCGTGCCGTCCCGCGAGCGGGTGACGGTCAGCTCGGCCCAGGGCGGGCAGTTCGCGCGCAGATGCGCCTCGACCGCGTCGCCGGCTTTCCTCGGCACCTGGCCGGGGCCGAGGCGGCAGGTGATTTTCGCGCGGGCCTCGGCGGGGATGACGGTCTTGCCGCCGGGGCCGTTGTACCCGCCGATCATGCCGTTGACCTCGATGGTCGGGCGCAGCCAGAGGCTCTCCAGCAGGCGCACCCCGGGCTCGATCGCGCCCGGCTTCGCGCCGATCTCGCTGAAGAACGCCTGCTCGTCGAAGCCCAAAGCCTCCATTCCCGCGATGTCGGCATTCCCCGGCGAGCGCAGGCCGTCGCGGAAGCCGGGGACGGCGATGCGGTTGCGCTCGTCATGCAGGGTCGCGATCAGGCGGGCGAGGACGGTGCAGGCATTGCCGACCGGGCCGCCGTAGCGGCCGGAGTGGAGGTCGCGTGCGGCGGTGCGGACGCTGACCTCCATGCCGAGATTGCCGCGGCTGTTGACGTTGATGCTGGGCCGGCCGGGACGCCACCGGCCGCCGTCCGCAGAGACGAGCACGTCGGCCTTCAGGAGGCCGCGGTATTTCTGCAGGATCGCCGGCAGGGTCCGGCTGCCGACCTCCTCCTCGCCCTCCAGAATGACCTTCACGTTGAGCGGCAGTTTCCCGGTCGCCGCGAGCCAGGCTTCGATGGCGGAGACCGCGATCCAGAGCGGGGATTTGTCGTCGGAGGCGCCGCGGGCGACGATGCGGTCGTCACGGATCGTCGGCTCGAACGGGGGGGTCTGCCAGAGATCCAGCGGATCGGGGGGCTGCACGTCGTAATGGCCGTAGACGAGAATGGTAGGCTTGCCCGGCGCGTGCTGCCACTCGCCATAGACCGCCGGGTGGCCGCCGCCGTCGAGCAGCTGGACGTTCTCCATGCCGATGCGCTCGAGGCGAGCGCGCAGGAGGTCGGCGGCGCGGGCGATGCCGTCGTGATAGGCGGGGTCGGTGGAGACGCTGGGGGTCGCGATGAAGCCGAGGAGCTCGTCGAGGAGGCGCTGGCGATTGTCCGCGTACCAAGTGTCGATGCCGGTCATGGGGTCCGCTCGTGATGGAAGGCGGATGGTAGCGCGGTGTGTCGAGGCTGGGGAGGCCGTGCTATTTTGTTACGATATAGCAACGGTCACGGCGTGCAAATGCGGGGTTGCCGCCGGTGGTTTTTTGCGCATGAGGCCGGTCGGGCTGGCGCGCGCCCGGGTACGGAACGACGGGGTGCCGAACGATGGGGTGCGATCGCGGCGCGGCTGCGCGTGCGGCGCGGAATGGCGCGGCGCTTCCGAGGCCGTCCCGGGGTGATCGCCGGTGTCTCTGGGCGCCGGTTCGCGGGACGTGAGCGCGCGCGGGCGTACGATGCGAGGCCGTTCCCGATCGATTGAGTGCGAGGCGGACTCGGGCGGCGTGTTCGCCGCCTCGGCCGGCCGGGCGCGGCGGGTCTGCGAGGGCAGTCTGCCCGCGAGATAGCGCGCGTAGGCCTCGGCGATGCGCGCGATGATGAGACCGAAGAACGCGAGGAAGAGGATTTTCGGCCAGTTCCAGCGTTCCGTCGCGTCGAGCTCCCGGCACACCTCCTCCGCGATGCCGACGAGGCGGTCGGCGAGGCCGGAGGGCTGCGGGGCGGCTTGCGGGTGCATTCGCGGCAAGGATGCACGTGCCGATGGGATGGGGCGATTCCGGAATTGTACGGATGACCTCGCGGCGGCGGCCGGCCGGGTCGAGCAGGACGATCGTTCGGGGCGAGCTACGATGGGGCGGATCACGGCGAAGACGCCCGCACGCAGGGTGCAATACGCCAGGATGCGCCTACCAGTCTTCGCTCGCGACTTCGGCCTGCGGAAAGCCGGCGACGTCCCAGGCTTCGCGGCCGCCTCGATACCAGTAGACGTCCGTGTAGCCGAGCGCGGCGAGTCGCAGCGCGAGATTACGCCCTTCGAAGCGCTCGGCATTATAGTCCATCGTTACGATCGGTACGTTTCGCTCGCCACGGGTGAGCTGGTCCATCTTCTGCTTCAGGCGACCCTGGTACTCGTCCGAGACGGCTCCGCCGATCCCCGCGCCGGGCAGCGCGATCGTTCCGGGGATGGACTTGCCGGAACCCTTCGTGTCGAGCACCAGCGGCCTACGCCGCTCCAACAGAACGGCCAAATCCGGAGTCCGGATCGTCCGGGCTCCGGGAACGGATGTCGGCGTTGGACCCCGGTAGTTCGTATGCAGAGCTGCGTCCGACTCCAAGCCGCGATTGGAATCTTCATCGGCATGATCGCGTATGCCAGCAAGCCGCAGACCATCGAGCACGGGGGCAATCTGGGCGGTGGGCACCCCGTGATCCGGCCACCATTCTGAAGCGAAGCTGCGCACGGTCAGCATCGGCCAGATGCGACTTGCCTCCGCCGCAGTTGCTTGTGCCTCCTCGAGCCGATTTGCCAGCGCCTGGGCAGCGGCAATCCAACCGTACAGATTGGCCCGACGTTCGGCGGTCGCGGCGCTCGGAGGCGAAGCCGCAGCTTTATTCAGCCACTCCACGGCTTCGTCGTACCTACCCAAGGCGATGAGTGCCCGGCCTTTGAAGAAGTAGCGCGACCATTGCTGGGGGTTGCGGGGATTAGCTCGAATGGCCTGGTCGAACTTAGCGAGTGCTTCGGCGGCTCGTCCCTCGAAGAGCATGCAATATCCGAGCATCCAATATG
>DATAPS010000428.1:0-5978 GCA_036265085.1 Acetobacteraceae bacterium
GTCGAGGACGCGCTCCGCCAAGTCGGCATGACGCTCGAGCGGGTGCGCGGGAAATTCGTGCACCAGTTCTCCGGCGGCGAGCTGCAGCGCATCTCGATCGCGCGGGCCCTGATCCCGCGCCCCAGGCTGATCGTCGCCGACGAGCCGGTGAGCATGGTCGACGCGTCGCTGCGAATGACAATCGTCAACCTGTTCCTGGAGATCCGCCGGGCGCGCGACGTCTCCTTCATCTACATCACGCACGATTTGTCGACCGCCTATTACGTCGCGGACGGCATCGCGATCATGAATCGCGGGCGGATCGTCGAACGCGGCGATCCCAAACAGGTGCTCATCGCGCCGTCGGATGATTATACTCGCACGCTCATCGATGCGATCCCGAAGCTCGGCCAGCGCTGGGCGGAGCTGGAACGGGGCGAAGAATGGGAGGGAACACGAGCATGACACGAATTCGCAAACTGCTGCTTGCCGGCTGCGCGGCGGTCGCGCTGCAGGCGTCCGCCGCGTGGGCGCGCAACACCGATGTCGGCACGCCGCGCGAAGAGACGCTGATCGTCGACATGCTGAGCGGGCGCGTATCGAACCCGACGCAGATGAACCCCTTCGTCGAAGGCGTGACGATCAGCCAAGGCCTGCACCAACTCGTGCTCGGCCAGCTCTGGGACATCGACACGACGACCGGCAAGCAATTCCCGGACATGGCGGCGACGATGCCGGAAGCGCTGGACGACAGCTTGACCAAGTTCCGCTTCAAGGTGCGGGACAATCTGGCCTGGAGCGACGGCGTGCCGTTCACCGCCTCCGACGTGGTGTTCACGGCGAAGATGCTGATAGGCAATCCGAAGCTGCCGATTGGCGTGTATCTCAAGAACCTGATCAAGGACATCCGCGCGCCGGACTCGTCGACGGTGGAGATCGACACCAACGCGCGCGCGCCGAAGCTGGCGATTGCGCTCGGCTCGACGATCTACGGCAATCTCTTCCGCATCGTGCCGGAGCACGTCTGGAAGGACGTCGAACCCGCGACATTCAACAACTATCCGCCGGTGGGAATTGGACCTTACAAGCTCAAGACCGCCGACCCGAACGGCTACTGGTTCCTGTGGGAGAAGCGGCAGGACTGGCAGAAGACGGACGCCGGCGCGATCAAGGGCGAGCCGAAGCCGAACTACGTGCTCTTCCGCGCCTACGGTCCGGAAGAAAAGCGCGTGCTCGCGGCCGCGCAGAATGATCTCGACATTCTCACGGATGTGACGCCGGAGAGTCTCGACATACTGCGCGCACGGAACAAATACGTACGCGCCTGGCTCGATCATTTTCCTTGGGCGGATTTCGACGACCCCTGCGAGCGCGGCATTCACTTCAACGTCAGTCGTCCGCCTTATGACAAATGGCAGGTGCGCTGGGCGCTCGCGCTTGCGACCAATCTGCAGAAGGTGAGCATGGCGACCTTCTCGGGCATGTTGCGTGCCTCCCCGCTCGGCGCGCCGCCGACGACGCTGGTGCAGAAGACGTTCCATAAGCCGCTCGCCCCGTGGCTCGCGAGCTTCGCGCTGCCGGACGGCTACAAGCCGTTCGATCCCGACTACGCCCCGCGCCTCGCGGCAGCTTTGGTGAAGGATGGGGTAGACGACATTCCGACCGATCCCGACGCAGCGCGCGATCTATTCGGTGTCGGATGGTGGACGTTCGATCCGGCGGAGGCGCAGAAGCTTCTCGAGAGCGTCGGCTACAAGAAGAACGGCAACGCATGGACGACGCCGGACGGGAAGCCCTGGAAGATCACGATAAATGCACCCTCGAACTTCGAGGTCGAGTCGCAGCGCCTTGCCTTCGCCGTCTCGAACGAGTGGCGCGCGTTCGGCATCGACGTGAGCGTCCAGCAAATGGAAGCGGGGCCGTTCTTCACGGTCTACGCGAGCGGCGAGTTCGACGCCGGGTCGTACTGGTCGTCGTCCTGCGCGATCGGTCCAGACCTCTATGTACGGCTGGAAGGATGGAACGGCCGCTATGTTCGCCCGACCGGTACGCCGACGTCGTTCAACCGTGAGCGGCTCGCCGACCCGGACGTCACGAAGGCGGTCGACCAACTCACCGCGATGCCGACCGACGACCCGGCAATCGTTGCGCACGGAGACGATTTGCTGAAAGCTTTGGTAAAGCAGCTCCCGGCCATCGAGATGTTCGGAACGTCGAAATTCGTGCCGGTCAACACCTACTATTGGGACAACTATCCGACCGCGAATAACTTCTACGAAGGGCCGTGGTGGTGGTGGTCCAACTTCAAGTTCATGGTCCCGGAGTTCAAGTCGACCGGCCGCAAGTAGCTAACGGCGGGCGTGGCAAACCAGGCCCGCCGTACGCTTCGCGGCGGCGTCAGCAGCGTAACGTGCTCGCGCCTCGGCGAAGCTCGTCCAGCGCGCCGGCGGCTTCGGGTCCGCCGCGAATTCGGGCGGCAAGAGCGCTTCGGTGAGCAGGACGGCGCGGTAGCCGAGCGAGTCGAGAACAGTCAGCGGCACCGGGTCGCGGCACCCGACGGTGATCATGTCGGGATGCGAGGCCGTCGCGGCCATCGAGGCGACGAAAGGCGAGGCCGCACTCCCGCCGACACGAAGATAGTAAGGGGTGCCCAGCATCAGCTGGAGGTCCTGCCAGTCGATCGACCGGCCCCGGCTCTCGCGTCCGGTCCGCGGCGCAGAGGCCGCGGCCGGGGTACGATGGACGACGCGCAGCATCGATTGCGCGATCGCGTCCTTGTACGCCCCGCGCAGGCGGGCGCAGACCGCAGCGTTCGGCTCGACGCAGGCCACGACGAAGCCTTGCGCGAGCAGATCGGCGGGATCGGCCGTATTCCCCAGGGCAGCCTGGATCACGAATTCCGGCCGGGCGCGTTCCGGCATCAGGCGACCTGAGCGGCCCGTTTGTCTCCGCTCAGCAGCCGGTCAAAATAGGCGATCGTGTTGCGCAGACCGTCCTGCAGGCCGACGCAGGGCTCCCATGCGAGCAGCGCCCGGGCCTGGCCAATGTCGGGACACCGCTGCAGCGGATCGTCGACGGGCAGCGGGCGGCGAACCAGCCGGGAGCGCGAACCGGTGAGCGCGAGAATGCGCTCGGCGAGCTCGCGAACCTCGATCTCCGTCGGATTACCGAGGTTGATCGGGCCGGTCACGTCGTCGCCCGTGCCCATCATGCGCACAAAGCCGTCGATGAGATCGTCGACGTAGCAGAAGGCACGAGTCTGCGTACCGTCGCCGTAGATCGTGATGTCCTGGCCCTGCAATGCCTGCACGATGAAGTTGGAGACGACGCGGCCGTCGTTCGGGTGCATGCGCGGGCCGTAGGTGTTGAAGATGCGCACGACCTTGATGCGCACGTTGTGCTGGCGCCAATAGTCGAAGAACAGCGTCTCGGCGCAGCGCTTGCCCTCGTCGTAACAGGCGCGCGGCCCGACCGGGTTCACGTTGCCGCGGTACGTCTCGTCCTGCGGCGATACGGTCGGGTCGCCGTAGACCTCGGAGGTGGACGCCTGAAACACCTTCGCCTTCACGCGCTTGGCGATGCCGAGCACGTTGATCGCGCCGACCACGCTCGTCTTGGTCGTCTGGACGGGGTCGAACTGGTAATGCACCGGAGATGCCGGACACGCGAGATTGTAGATCTCGTCGACCTCGACATAGAGCGGGAAGGTGATGTCGTGGCGCATCGCCTCGAAGCTCGAATGGTCGAGCAGGCGCGCGATGTTCTCCTTCCGCCCCGTGAAGTAGTTGTCGACGGAGAGCACGTCGTGACCGTCGGCAACCAGGCGGTCGCACAGATGCGAACCGACGAAGCCGGCGCCGCCCGTGACGAGGATACGCTTTTTCAGTCCGCTCATCGGATTCCTGACATTCGGAGCGACGGTTCGGCGTGTTCCCGGCCGATCAAGCTTAGGCGCGGGCCGCCGTCAAGCCGCTTGCGCGAATTGTTCGGGTTGCGGCTGGGAAAGCTTGGCGTTGAACCGGCGGCGGCGGCGCTGCATCAATTGGAACGCGAGCCGCGCGGTGACTTCGGAGAGCCGTCCGCGCGGCGGCAAGCCGACAGCCTTGAAGATCATTCCCATGCCGCGCTCGAGATGGCGGTAGCGGTAGAACCCGAGTGTCCCGGCCATGTAGTGTGCGATGCAGCGCTCGTGGTCGTAGGGCAACACATCGTCCTCATTGCTGCAATGATAGGCGAAGGCCAGTTCGTCATCCTCGCTCTCGCCGATCCGACCCGCCGCGATGCGCAACCGTTGCAGGAGAGAGATGTTCTCGCGCCCGAGATAGCGCTTCATATGGTCGTAGAACAGCTTGAAATGCCGGTATTCGTCGGCCGCGATGAGCCGGCAGATCTGCTGCAACACCGGCTCCTCGGTTGCGTCGGCGACTGCCGTGTAGAAGCTGGACGTGCCGGTCTCCACAATGCAGCGCGCAATCAGCTCACCGGTCCGTGAACCGCGGACCGATGAGTCGACGTCGAGGTTGAGCTTGAACCCGCGGCGGTAGCGATCAAACGCCGCCGGATAGTCCCACGACGGGTCGGCGAGCATTCCCCAGCGGCCGAGCGCGTCCCCGTGCTGGACTTCCTCCACCGCCCAGTTGTCGGCAGCCGTGCCGAAATCGGGGTCGTCGTGGAAGACACGATTGAGATAGACGCCATAATCCACGCCGTTCCGCTCGACCATGGCAGCGGCTTTCACGAACGGGATCACGCCGGGGTTGACCTTGTCGCGATCGAAGCTGTCCCAGGGTACGTCGTCGATTCGCCAATGCTTCATGTCCGTCGCGTCCGCGCTCGCTGATCGTGCCGTCGTGGGCCTAAGGACGAGATGTGCACCGGGCGGCCGACGTTCCAGCGACCAGGGCCGTTCCGCTCGGACCCACATCCGCGCCGTCACAGCGACTTAGGCAGACCGCCGACGAGGCCGTCAAGCCTGCGGGCGGTTACGGCCGACCGTCCCGGCAACCGGGCAAGACCCTGTCGCCGTGATGCATCACCCGGCCCGTGCGGGCCTGCGTGATGTCTCCTTCATCGAAAAATCCCGTATTTGATGATGCAGTAGATCGCCCGCACGCCGTCCTTCCAGCCGATCTTCTTGCCGGCGTCGTAAGTCCGCCCGTAGTAGGAGATGCCGACTTCGTAGATCTTCACGTCGCGCAATTTCGAGATCTTTGCCGTTATCTCAGGCTCGAACCCGAATCTGCTCTCCTCGATCGTGATCTTCTGCAGGACCTCGCGACGAAACGCTTTGTAACCCGTCTCCATGTCGGTGAGATCGAGGTTGGTGAACATGTTCGACAGCAAGGTGAGAAAAGAGTTGCCCAGGCGATGCCAGAAGTAGAGCACGCGGTGTGCGTCGCCGCCGGTGAATCGCGAGCCGAACACGACGTCGGCCTTGCCGCTCACAATCGGCTGTACCATTCGCGGAAACTCGTTCGGATCGTATTCCAGGTCGGCATCCTGCACGATCACGATGTCACCGGTCGCGTGCTGAAACCCGGTCCGCAATGCGGCGCCTTTCCCCTGATTGTGATCGTGATAGAGAATGCGCGACACGCGTCCGTCCGCTTCGATCTCGTTGCGCAGCTTCTCCCGCGTGCCGTCCACCGAGCAATCGTCGACGATGACGATCTCCTTGTCGGGGTAGGGCGAGCTGTTCACCGCATCGATGATGGCGTCGATTGTCCCGATCTCGTTATAGCATGGGATGACGATGCTCAGTTTCATGGCATGCAATCACGCATTGTCGCTGTCTCTCCGCAAGGGGCATGATGCGGAACATCGCATGCCGCACCCGCCATTTGAATTCAGGGCGTCGGGGCCGGCGCGGCTTGGACCAAGCGACCTTCGCGGGCGTCGGCTTGTCGCAGATATATCCAGATCGGACGGGTTGGATAGTAGGCGTGCAGATCCCGCACAGTTCGCTCGAGTTCGCCCTGAGTGACCTGCTTCGATAGCAG
>DATAPS010000429.1:0-2914 GCA_036265085.1 Acetobacteraceae bacterium
TACTGACACGTAGTTGCCCCAATGCGTCCGTTCGTCATATGTTCACGTCATGACCGCATGGTACTACCTTCTTCCGCCCTACCCACCCGACGCGATCGGCCGGTTCGCGTGGATCATGCGGGCGCTGCGCGACGCGGTCGCCGCGCGGCATCGTTTCATCCCGCAGGCTCTGCTGTTCCTGATCCATGCCCGTCTCGGCGGCATCGCCCAGCGCTTCGCCGCCACCGCCGCGCGCGTGCAGGCCGGCACGCTCCGTCCCCCGCGCCCTCGCGCAACGCCGCGCCAGCCATCGGTCCGCAGGCCGTATGAGCGGCTGCCGCGCCGGTTCGCCTGGCTGGTGGCGCTGGTGCCGGGGGATGCGGTGGGATTCGGGCTCAACCTGGTGCAATTGCTGGCCGAGCCGGAGATGCAGGCGCTGCTGAAGGCGGCGCCGCAGCTCCATCGCATCCTGCGGCCCCTGTGCCGGATGCTGGCCGCCCAACCGTCGCCCGACCTGCTGCCGCCGCTGCCGCCGCGCGTGCGCAAGCCGCGGCCGCGCCGCGCCCAACCCGCCCGCGAAAGCGCCGCACCGCCGCTGCCGACATTCCGCACGCGCGGCGGACAGCTCATGATGAAGCTGTCCGACAGCATCTCCGTGCCGGTCGCCGTTTCAAAAAATCGGGCCTGAACGCGCGGACGTTCGCACGTCCTATTTGTTCCGCGTTCGTAATGGCATAACAGCCCGGCCACCCCCGGCCACCCGGGGGGTTGCCCCTCAGACGGCGGGCGGCCATTTGGGGCCGTCATGCAGTACGAAGCGACCCATTCCGCCGGCCACGATCCCGTCGGCTGGCACGGCACGACTATTCTCTGCGTCCGCCGCGGCGGACAGGTGGCGATGGCAGGCGACGGCCAGGTCACGATGGGCCAGACCGTCGTCAAGGGCAACGCGCGCAAGGTCCGCCGGATCGGCGCGGGCAATGCGGTGCTCGCCGGCTTCGCCGGCGCGACCGCCGACGCCTTCACCCTGCTGGAGCGTCTCGAGGCCAAGCTGGAGCGCTATCCCGGCCAGCTCGAGCGGGCCTGCGTCGAGCTCGCGAAGGACTGGCGCACGGACCGCTACCTCCGCCGGCTCGAGGCGATGATGGCGGTGGCCGACGCCGACCGCAGCTTCACGCTCACAGGTAACGGCGACGTGCTGGAGCCCGAGGACGGCGTCATTGCCATCGGCTCCGGCGGCAATTACGCCCTCGCCGCCGCCCGTGCGTTGATGGAGGCGTCCGATCTCACCGCCGAGGAGATCGCCCGCCGCGCCATGAAGATCGCAGGCGATATCTGCGTCTACACCAATCACAGCGTGATCGTCGAAACGATCGCATAGGGTTATCCGATGGACATTCCGACTTATTCGCCGAGGGAGATCGTCTCCGAGCTCGACCGCTTCATCGTGGGCCAGAACGACGCCAAGCGCGCCGTGGCGGTCGCCTTGCGCAACCGTTGGCGCCGGCAGCAACTGCCGGAAGCCATGCGCGAGGAGGTGGTTCCCAAGAACATCCTGATGATCGGCCCGACCGGCTGCGGCAAGACCGAGATCGCCCGCCGCCTCGCCAAGCTCGCCCAGGCGCCGTTCCTGAAGGTCGAGGCCACCAAGTTCACCGAGGTCGGCTATGTCGGCCGCGATGTCGACAGCATCGTGCGCGACCTCGTCGAGGTCGGCGTGACCATGCTGCGGGAGACGCGCCGCAAGGAAGTCCAGGCCAAGGCCGAAGCCAACGCCGAGGAGCGGCTGATCACCGCGCTCGTCGGCGAGCAGGCCGCCGCCGACACCCGCTCGAAATTCCGCCGGATGCTGCGCGAGGGGGGGCTCGAGACCAACCAGGTCGAGGTGGAGGTCGCCGACCCGCAGCCCGCCGCGATCGGGCAGATCGATCTGCCGGGCGTGCCGCCGGGACAGATGATCAATATCGGCGAGATGATGAAGGGCATGTTCCGCCGCCAGGCGCAGGCGCGGAAGATGCCGGTCGAAGAGGCCCGCCGGGCGCTCGAGCGCGAGGAGGCCGACAAGCTGCTCGACGACGAGAGCCTGACGCGGGACGCGGTGGCGCTGGTCGAGCAGAACGGGATCGTCTTCCTCGACGAGATCGACAAGATCTGCGCCCGCACTTCGGAGGGCGGGTTCCGGGGCGGCGACGTCTCCCGCGAGGGCGTGCAGCGCGACCTGCTGCCGCTGATCGAGGGCACGACGGTGCAGACCAAGCATGGGCCGGTGAAGACCGACTTCATCCTGTTCATCGCCTCGGGCGCCTTCCACCTCGCCAAGCCCGCCGATCTGCTGCCGGAGCTGCAGGGCCGCCTGCCGATCCGCGTCGAGCTCGCCCCGCTCAGCCGCCTCGACCTCCGCCGCATCCTGACCGAGCCGGAGCACTCGCTGGTGAAGCAGTACAAGGCGCTGATCGGGACGGAGGGCGTCACGCTCGATTTCGCGCCGGATGCGGTGGATGCCCTGGCGGAGCTCGCGGCCGACATCAACGAACGGGTGGAGAACATCGGCGCGCGGCGCCTGCACACGGTGCTCGAAAAGCTGCTCGACGAGATCAGCTTCAGCGCGAGCGACCGCGGCGGCGAGTCGATCACCGTCGATGGCGCATACGTGCGCGACCGCGTCGCGCCGCTGGCCTCGAAGGGCGACCTCAGCCGGTTCATCCTCTGACCGTTGCGGTGTAAGCCTCCGCCGGCAATCGGCGGAGGCTTACGCATGAGCGAGACGAGCGGGCGTCCTTACCGGGGGGTGTTCCCGGTGGTGCCCACCACCTTCGACGAGCGCGGCGCGCTGGATCTGGCCAGCCAGCGGCGTGCCGTCGATTTCATGATCGACGCCGGTTCGGATGGGTTGTGCATCCTCGCCAACTACTCCGAGCAGTTCGTGCTCGCCGAT
>DATAPS010000430.1:0-4448 GCA_036265085.1 Acetobacteraceae bacterium
AGGGGGTGGGCACGACCCGATAGAACACGCCGTTCGCGCCGTAGGATGGCGTGAACCACGCGCCGTCGTTGCAGCCGTAATAGGACACGCCGCCGATCCGGCTGTAGGAACATCCGGCCGGCAGCGTTGGGTAGATGTCGCCCATGATGTAGCCCGCGTTCGCGGTGGCCGCCCCGGTCGCGACGCCCGCAGCGTACGCGTTCGACGTGGCGGCCGATGCTACGGCAGCGCCGGCGGCGGCACCGACCGTTGCGCCCACGAGGCCGGCCGCGACAGCGCCGCCCGCGCCCCATCCGCCGCAGTTGTAGCAGCCGGTGCTGTAGTGGTTCACCACGATCGGCGGATGATAGCCGCCGTAATAGCCGCCGTAGTACCCGTGATAGCCGCCGTACGCCGTGCCACCGTAAGGGCCGGTCGCGTGCCAGGAGCCACCACCGCCGGAGGCGCTCCCGCCGCGCCAGCCGGAGGCGCTCCAGGAACCGCCGCCGCCCGACGCATGTCCCCAGGCGCCGGCGTGCGCCCACGCATGCGCGCGCTGGAGTGGAAGACCCGCGAGCGCGAGCGCCGACAGGCCGAGCAATGCTGTCCTCATGATGATGTGCTCCCGTTACTTGCCGGTCGCCGCCGCGGGGACCCGGTCGGGGCGCGCGAACTCGATCTGCTTCGCATTCGCCGCAGCCGAGGACGCGAAAGCGTCCGGCGCGATCGTAGGATTCAAGTTCCAGTTGGAGAACTCGACGAGGTGCCGGTACGCCCCGGGTTCTCCAGCGAACGTGGCGCGCATCATGCGCGGCAGCTTGTCATCGGTGCCGATCCAC
This sequence comes from Acetobacteraceae bacterium, assembly GCA_036265085.1. Taxonomy (GTDB): domain Bacteria; phylum Pseudomonadota; class Alphaproteobacteria; order Acetobacterales; family Acetobacteraceae; genus DATAPS01. Next base: position 819 of record DATAPS010000430.1, read on the forward strand.
ACCTGCATGTGCACGTCGTTGGTGACCAGCCCGACGATATCGGTGGCCACGCCGCCGACGACGCGCGACTGCCCGATCATGAAGGCTATCTTCAGGTCGCCTGCGATGTCCTTGTAGGGATCGGCGACGATGACGTCGGTGAACGGGAAGTAGATCGCGGCCGTGTCGTACGCCGATTTCAGCATCGCATCGATCGTCGGCGGCACTTGCGCCACCGCGACGAGGCCGGCTTGGGGCTCGTAGGCCATTGCAGTCTTGCCGTCGTAGTAGAACTCCGACGGCGGCCCGTCGCCTGGCGTGATGACCTTCAGCTTGTCGGGACGCTGCAGCGTGACCTCGGACAGTGTGGTGTAAGCGAGCGGCTCCCCCGTGCGATCGGGGCTCTCGTAGGTCGCGACCGCGGTGAACGTCATCGCCTTCGCGGCCGAGAGCTTGTCGCTCATCGCCTTGAGCAGTTCGATCGCCTTCGGCTCCAGTTCGACACGCAGGCCGAGGTCCGGAGCCGTTGCCGCGCCCGCTGCCTGCGGTGGACTCGTCGGAGCGGGTTGAGGTTGCTGGGCGAGCACCGGACCGCCGAGGATCGTTGCGACGATCACGGCAGCGGCGAATGTCGAGGGACGGAGATGCGTCATCGCAGAATTGCCCGCTCCGATGTGGAAGCCGATCTACCGAACTACGCCCGAGGCCAGGGCGAAACGGACGCCGACCGCGTCCGATTGGATAAGCACGGTTCCCACTGACTTCCTATGCGAATCCGGCAACGCATTCGCGGCCGCTTGCAGATCCGGCGAACGACGGTCGGAACGGTCGGAAAACCGAGTTTGCCGGAACTGCATTGTCTGTGCCGCGGCTCGGCTCATTATCCGGTCCGGGTCTCGTCGGGACGCCCGTCCGAGGCTCCGCAACATGGAGGTCCAACCTTGATGACACACGCGATTCGGCGTTCGGCTCTGAAGTCCGCAACGGCGCTTCTGCTCGTAGCCGGGCTCGCCGTACCGCTCCTTCCCACCCTCGCTTGGGCACAGGCGTCCGGGATGGCGGGCATCGGCCGAAGCGCCACCATCACGGCGCGCGCCACCGTGCAGTCGGTGGATCCGGCGACACGCGGGATTACGTTGGTCGGCCCGGCCGGCAACCAGATTTCGCTCGTTGCCGGGCCGCAGGTCGTCAACTTCGACAAGATCAAGGCCGGCGACACCGTCATTGTTCGGTATCAGGAATCGGTCGCGTATGTCCTCTCGCCGCCCAATACCAAGCTGCCTGAGTCGAGCCTCACCGGCGCCGCCGTCGGCGCCCCGAAAGGCGGCACGCCGGCCGGCGCCGTCGCCAGACGGCTCGTCGTCACGGGCCTCGTCGTGGGCATCAACCCGAGCGATCACTCGTTGCAGTTGGTCGACCCGTCAGGCGGCGCACTCCGGACCATTCATGTCGTCAGCGCTGAAGGGCTTCGGAACTTCGACATGATCAAGGTCGGCGACACGATCACCGCCGTCGCGAGCCAGGCGATCGCGGCAGCCGTCGAGCCGACCAAATGAGTGCAGCGCGGGCTATCGGATCTCACGGCTGCTGAAGCGGAGCACGAAAGCGCCGAAGGCGGCCGCCATGATCGTGACCACGATGATCAGGAAGCGCAGCCGGTCGGCCGTCGCGTCCGCCTCGGCGAGAAAACGTGTGCGCACGGCGGTGCGCTCCCGGGCGATCCTGGCGGCGACGTCGGCCGTCGGCGGCAGGATCGCGTCCGCGCTCTCGCCGAGCCGGGGGCGCAGCGCGTCGAGCGCGGCGGCCGGATCGGGCGCGCGCGCGGCGTCCGCCGCGGCGTCGAGTGCCGTTTCGCGGGCGAGGGCGCGGGCGAGCGGGATCGGCGTCGCATAGGTGGCGAGCAGGCCGGTGAGTCCGACCGCGAGAAAGGCGAACGAGAGGAACGCGATCGCGGCGAGGCTGGGCGATTTCATCGGGCACACCTCCCGCGCGCTGCCGGACGCGTCAACCGGCGGGAAAGCTTTGTCCGCGATCATGGCTCGTCCCTGCGGTGAAGGGCGCGCATGCGGCTCCTCGGGCTGAGACGGTTGCTCAACCGCGGCCAGCCCGCGCACGGGTTCGGGGCGGACGATGCAATGGCGCAGTTGGGTGGCGCTTCCGCGGGGCCGTGCGCCAAGTCGTCATCGGCGGCATGGTCCCCGGCGCGCGCGGCGCTGCTCGACCGCCTGTGGGGCGAGGGGCATGCAATGCCCGGCGGGGACGCCGAGTTCCTGAGGCTCGCGCTGCCACTCGGCCTGTCCGCTGCCTCGTCGGTCCTGCTCGCCGGTGCGGAGCTGGGCGGTCCGGCGCGTGCCCTGGCCACCGAATTCGGCGCTTCGGCGACCGCGCTTGAGCACGAAGCGGGGCTGGTCGCGCTTCCGCCGCGGTTTTTCGATGCCGCGATCGCGCTCGACACGATCCGGGATCGTCGCGCCGATACGGTGCTCGCGGCGCTCACCGGGTCGCTCAAGCCACGCGGGCAGCTCGTCCTCCTGCAGCTGATCGCCGACGCGCCGCTCGAGCCCGACGAGGCCGTGATCGCCGCATGGTGCGCGTGCGAGCGTCGCCCGCCCGCGCTGCCGACCAGCACGCATGTCACCCGTGTGCTGGCCCGCCTCGGCTTCGATGTGCGGCTGGTAGAGGACGTCTCCGCCCGGCACATACGCGCCGCTCTGCGGGGTTGGCAGAACATCGTCGCGGAGCTGAAGGCGGCGCGGCCGGAATCCGCCGAGGCGGCCGCCCTGGTCGCGGAGGCAGAGCTCTGGACGCGGCGCATCAGCCTGATCCATTCCGGCCGGATCCGGCTGATGCGCTGGCACGCGATCGGCCACGGCGACGCCGCCGGTGAAGCCGTTGCAACTTGACTTCCCGGGGCCGCCCCTCTATGCGGCGCGCCTCATTCTCGGCGCACCCAGGATTACTCCGATGAAAATCCGCAACAGCCTGAAGTCGGCGAAGACGCGCGACAAGAACTGCCGCGTCGTGCGCCGTCACGGGCGTGTCTACGTGATCAACAAGAAGAACCCCCGGATGAAGGCCCGCCAGGGCTGATCGTCCGCGTCTCCAGGCGCCCCCGCGCGATGACACACACCCGCCTGCCTCTCGCCGCCCTCTGCGCCGCCGTAGTCCTCGCTGCTTGCCAGGAGGCCGTGCCTGTCGGTGCGCCTACCGTGCCCCAACCGGGGGTCGCATTGCAGCCGCCCTCGTTTTACACGACATCCCCCGGCCCCAACGGCACGCGCGTCCCTGACGTTTCGGTCAACGCGCGCTAAATAGGATCCGTCGGGCGGGTCTCGGCCCGCCGCGCAGTGCGGGATCAAGGCGGCGGGTCGAGCGCCGCCCTACGATTGGCGAGGAGGCGAAATGATTACGCAGCCCGAGGCGAAGCGGGAGGTGCTTGCGCGCCGCGATGCCATCGTCGCCGGACTGCGTCCGCTGCTGCCCGCCAGCGGCGTGATCGCCGAGCCGATCCGGCTGAAGCCATACGAGACCGACGGTCTTTCCGCCTACCGCCAGCCGCCGCTCGCGGTGGTGCTGCCGGAAACCACCGAACAGGTGGCCGCCATAGTCGCCTATCTGCACCGAGAGGGCGTGCGCATCGTCCCGCGCGGC
>DATAPS010000431.1:0-18120 GCA_036265085.1 Acetobacteraceae bacterium
AGCCGAACAGGGCGTTCCAGTCGCCGGGAACCCACAGCTTCGGCCGGAATGCGGTGGTGGCGCTCATCAGGCGGCTCCCTTCAAAGTGTCGGATCGTTGCAATGCCGCGAGTACGGCGTCGGAGTCGGCGACCCACCCGAAGATGCCGCCCTGAGCGGCGACCATCCGCAGGCTTACCGCGTGGAATTCGGGGAAGTAGGACGCGCAGCAATCGGCCGCGACGAGGCAGTCGAATCCGCGGTCGTTCGCCTCGCGGACGGTGGTGTTGACGCAGACCTCGGTGGTGACGCCGGTGACCACGAGCTGCGTGATCCCACGGTTGCGCAGGATCGTGTCGAGATCGGTGGCGTAGAACGCCCCCTTCCCCGGCTTGTCGATCACCGGCTCGCCGAGGGCCGGGCGCAGCTCGGCGATGATGTCGTGGCCCGGCTGGCCGCGCACGAGAATGCGGCCCATCGGCCCGGCATCGCCGATGCAGGTCGCGCTCCGGCCGCGCACCTTCTTCGCCGCCGCGAGGTCGGTCAGGTCGGGCCGGTGGCCTTCGCGGGTGTGGATCACCAGCAGCCCCGCCACCCGCCAGGCCGCGAGGAGCCGTCGGTTGGGCTCGACCGCGCGGCGGAGGTGCGAGACATCGTTGCCGAGCATCTCGCCGAACCCGCCCGGCTCGAGGAAGTCGCGCTGCATGTCGATGATGAGCAGCGCACAGCGTTCCGGCTCGAAGTCGAATGCGTAGGGCTGGGCCTCGATCGCGTGCACGTCCGCCATGGACCTCTCATGAGCATGGAACGATTCTGTCCCCGCAAATTCCGGGCCAGTGCGTCGAGCCGAGACTCGCCGACCGAAGCGACTGTTTCCTGTGCAGCAGCCGCCCGCATTTGCGGCAGGACTGGCGGCGGCTCACGGATGCCGGAATCGCAATGGCCAGTTGCACCGGTTCTTGCATCGGTTCTTGCATCGGTTCTTGCATGATGCGCAGGAGAGGAGCCGACCGGCCGTGATACGACGTTCATGACATCCGCTTTCGCGACAACCTCGCCGCTGCGCGCCGCCGAGGCCGCGCTCGCCGCCGACACGGCTCACAACGATCCCGCCGTCTGGATCACGCGCCTGCCCGATGCGGCGATCCTGGAGGCCGCCCTGGCGCTCGAAGCGGAGGGACCGCGCGGGCGGCCGCTATGGGGCACGAGCTTCGCCGTCAAAGACAACATCGATATCGCCGGCCTGCCGACGACCGCGGCCTGTCCCGGCTTTCGTTACGAGCCGTCGTCCACCGCGCCGGTGGTGCAGCGCCTGCTCGATGCCGGCGCGCTGCTGGTCGGCAAGACCAATCTGGATCAGTTCGCGACCGGTCTCGCCGGCGTGCGCAGCCCGTACGGCGTCCCGCGCAACGTCTTCGATCCGTCGCGCGTTCCGGGCGGCTCGTCCTCCGGCTCGGCCTGCGCCGTCGCCGCCGGGATCGTGACGTTCGCCCTCGGTACGGACACCGCCGGTTCGGGCCGCGTTCCGGCCGCATTCGGCAACGTCGTGGGACTCAAGCCGACGATCGGCAGCTTCTCGGGACGCGGCATCGTGCCCGCCTGTCGGTCGATCGAAACGGTGTCGGTATTCGCCCGCAGCGTCGACGAGGCGCTCGCGGTGGCGCGCGCCGCGGCCAGCTACGACGACGCGGACCCGTATTCGCGTGCCGCCCCGTTCGCGCATCTGCGGCGCGGCGAGGACCCGGCGCACGCACGGATCGCGGTCGCCGATACGCTCCCCGAATGTGACGCGCCGATGCTCGCGGCGTATGCCCGCGCGGCGTCCCTGTTCGACACCGTCCCGAGCGATATCGCCGCCTTTCTCGAGATCGCGCGTCTGCTCTACGACGGCCCGTGGGTCGCCGAGCGCAGTGCGGCGTTGCGCGGCTTCATCGCGGCGAATCCCGACGCGCTGCATCCGGCCACGCGAACCATCCTGGAGGCCGGCTTCAGCCGCCTGAGCATCGACGCGTTCGATGCGTTCCACCGCCTCGCCGCGTGCCGCAGATTCGCTGCGCGTCTGTTCCGGAGCGTCGATGCGCTGCTGCTGCCGACAGCCCCTTTCTGTCCAAGCCTCGACGAGCTCGCGGCGGATCCGATCGGCCCGAACAGCCGCCTCGGCACGTTCACCAACTTCGTCAATCTCTGCGATCTCGCCGCGATCGCCGTGCCCGCCGGATTCGGCTCCGACGGCGTTCCGGTCGGCGTCACGCTGATCGGGCCCGCCTGGTCGGAGAGCCGTCTCGCCGGCCTCTCGGATCGGGTGCACCGCGGTTTGGTGCGCACCATCGGCGCAAGCGATCAACCGCTCCCGCCGCGCCCCGGACCGGACGCAATCGGTCCCGACGAGACACCGCTCTTCTGCCTCGGCGCACACATGTCGGGCCTGCCGCTCAACCACGAGATCCGCGCGCTCGGCGGCCGTTTCGTTCGTGCGGCCGAGACCACGGCGGAATACCGACTGTACGCGCTCGGGCGGCGTCCGGGTCTGGTGCGCGTCGATCCTGGGGATGGCGCGTCGATCGCTGGCGAGGTTTGGGCGCTGCCGACGGCGGCGATCGGCGCCCTGCTCGCCCGCGTGCCGCCGCCGCTCAGCTTCGGCACGGTGCAGCTCGCGGACGGACCATGCCTGGGATTTCTGGCGGAGGCATTCGCGGTGGCGGACGCGCCGGACGTTTCACGCTATGGCGGATGGCGGTGCTGGCTTGATGCGTCCACGTCAGTCACTGTCGATTGAGGACCCGCGAAATGGCAGGCGACCATGATCTGGACTCCCTGATCGACGCGGCGGCGCCGGCGCTCGGCATTGCGATCGCGCCGGAGTGGAGGGATGCGATCCGGACGCATCTCGTCATCTCGTTGCGCCACGCGCAGGCCGTGACCGGATTCGCCCTGCCCGACGACGCCGAACCGGCGCCGGTGTTCACGGCGTGACCGTACCGGACGCGTGGAACACCGCGGCCGACATCGCCGCCGCGGTGAGGAGCGGAACGGCGCGCGCGAGCGAGGTGATCGAATACACCCTCGCGACAATCGCGGCCCGCAATCCGACGCTGAACGCCTTCACCGACGTGACCGCGAGCCGCGCCCGCGCCCGCGCCGCCGCGATTGACGCGGCGGGCGGAAAGGTCGGGCCGCTCGCGGGCGTGCCGTTTGCCGTAAAGAACCTGTTCGACATCGCGGGGCTGCGCACCCGCGCCGGCTCGCGCATCAACCGCGACCATCCGCCGGCAAGTGCCGACGCCGCATTGATCACGCGCCTCGAGGCCGCGGGCGCGGTGCTGGTGGGTGCGCTGAACATGGGCGAATACGCCTACGACTTCACCGGCGAGAACAGCCACGACGGTCCCTCGCGCAACCCGCACGACCTCGCCCACATGACGGGCGGCTCCTCCGGCGGCTCGGGCGCCGCGGTCGCGGGCGGGATGGTGCCGATCGCGCTCGGGTCGGACACCAACGGTTCGATCCGCGTCCCCGCCTCGCTCTGCGGCGTGTTCGGTCTCAAGCCGACCTACGGACGGCTGCCGCGGACCGGCAGCTTCCCGTTCGTCGCGAGCCTCGATCACCTCGGTCCGCTCGCGCGCAGCGTCACCGACCTCGCTCTCTCGTATGACGTGATGCAGGGCCACGACCCGCACGATCCGGCCTGCGCGGAGCGTCCCGCGGCGCCGGTCGCGGTCTGTCTCGATGCGGGGCTTGGCGGGCTGCGGATCGCGCTCGCGGCGGGATATTTCCGGCAGGGCGCGTCGCGCCAGGCGCTCGACGCCATCGAGCACGTCGCGGCGGCGTTGCCGATCGCCCGCGAGATCGAATTGCCCGAAGCGACCCGCGCGCGCTCCGCGGCCTACGTGATCACGACCACCGAGGGCGCGGCATTGCATCTCGACCGCCTCCGCACGAGGCCCGGTGATTTCGACCCCGACGTGCGCGACCGCCTGATCGCCGGGGCGCTGCTGCCCGCGGCGCTCGCGGTGCAGGCGCAGAAATTCCGCCGCTGGTTCCGCGCGCAGGTGCTGCGGCTGTTCGATGATATCGACGCGATCATCGCGCCCGCGACGCCGACGCCCGCGCCGACGATCGGCCAGAAGACGTTCACGCTCGACGGCGTGGAGATGCTGGTGCGGCCGAATATCGGCGTCTACACGCAGCCGATCTCGTTCATCGGGCTGCCCGTGGTGGCCGTCCCCGTGCCGGGCGAGACGCTGCCGATCGGCGTGCAGATCATCGCCGCGCCCTGGCGAGAGGACGTGGCGCTGCGCATCGCCGCCGATCTCGAGCGGCGCGGCGCCGTTCGCGCGCCACGGCCGGCGGCGGTTGGGGCGTGATGGAGATCGATCTGCCGGAGCCGCTCGCGGAATTGCAGGCGGCGTTCGCGCGCTACGAGGCAGCATTGGTCGGCAACGATGTGGCGACGCTCGACTCACTGTTCGCGCCGGGATCGCGCACCATTCGGTACGGCTCCGGAGAGAACCTTTATGGCAGCACGGAAATTCTCGCCTTCCGCACCGCCCGTTCCCCGGTCGGCCTCGCGCGGCGGCTGTCGCGCACAGTGATTACGACCTACGGACGGGATTTCGGCACGGCGTCGACACTGTTCCACCGCGACGCGATGCTGGGCAGGATCGGCCGGCAGATGCAGACCTGGGTGCGGTTTCCCGAGCGCGGATGGCTGGTGGTGGCGGCCCATGTCAGCCTGATCGAGGTCTGATTACAACCGGGAACAACTTGTCGTTCCGCGGCGGTCGCCATCGGCGCCATCGTTATCGTATGATGACGTAGTGAGGCAAGCTCCTGAACATCGTGCCGGGGCCGTGACGTGTCCGAATCTGCTGGCGTGAACGCGCCCTGGCGGATCGCGTGGTCACACGGTCGCGCGGCCATCGAACCGGTCGGCGCGATGCTCGGCCCGGTGGAGTTCCGGTTGCCGGACGGACGGAACGTGCAGCCGTTCGACATCTTTCCCTGGGCCGACGAACCGACCCCACATGGCGAGGTGCCGCCGACCGGGTTGATGGCGCGCGGACGCGGCGAGTGGCCCTGCGTGCCGTTCGGCTATCCCCGTCCGGCCGAGGCGCTCGCGCCGGATTGGGCAGCTTGCGGCATGACGCCCGGCGATGATCCGCCGCACGGATACGGCGCCAACGCGCCCTGGACCGTGACGGACCGTTCGGCGGACGCCATTGCGCTTGAGATCGCCTATCCCGAAACAAGCCCGATCGTCGCCCTGCGGCGCTGGATCGCGGGATCGCACGGCGAACCGGGGCTTCGTCTCGCGCTCGAGATCGAGGTACGGCGGGCGTGCCGGCTGCCGATCGGACTGCATCCGACCTTCCGAATGCCTGGTGCGCCCGGCGGATTGACGGTCGCGCCGGGACGGTTCGCGTTCGGGATGACCTGGCCGGGCGATCTCGAACCTGGCGCAAGCCGGCTTGCGATGGCGTCTCGCTTCGACTCGCTGGCCGCGGTGCCGCTTCGCGTCGGAGGGCGCATCGATCTCACGCGGCTTCCGCTGCCGGAACCGGTGGAGGAGTTGGTCCTGCTCTGCGGCGTCGACGGCCACGTCGCGCTCCGGAACGAGCACGAGGGCTACGCCGTGCGTCTCGCGTGGGATCCCGTCGTGCTGCCCTCCTGCGTGTTGTGGATCAGCAACGGTGGACGGACGTATTGGCCCTGGAACGGGCGGCATTACGGGCTCGGCGTCGAGCCGGTGTGCGCCGCTTTCGATCTCGGCGTTGACGCGTCCGTGCGGGACAATCCGCTCAAGCCGCTCGGCGTGCCGACTGCGGTCGCGCTCGCGCCGGGGGCGGTCTGGCGCACCGAATACGCGATCTCGGTCATTCCGGCATGACCGCTCGGCGTTGCCGAAGCCGGCATGGGATGCCTTGATGCGGCCGAACTCGGAGTACATCACATGACGCTGCCCGACCGCCTGCGTGCCTTGTTGTCGGATCCCGGCTTCGTCGTGATGCCCGCCGTGTGGGACGGCCTGAGCGCCAAGCTGGCGGCCGCGGCGGGATTCCCGACGGCCTTCCTGTCCGGGTCCTGCGTGGCGGCGGGCCGCCTGGGCGGGCCGGACCTCGACCTGATTTCGTTCGCCGAGATGATGGACTCGTTCCAAATGGTGCGGGGCGCCGCGCCGCAGACACTGGTCCTGGCCGACGGCGACCATGGCTACGGCAACGCGATGAACGTCCAGCGCACGGTGCGGGCCTATGGCCGCGCCGGCGCCGCCGCGATCCTGATCGAGGACAAGATCACCCCGCGGGCGCTGACGGCGGCGGGCAAACCGTGCCTGCCGCGCGAGGAGGCGCGGATGAAAGTGCGGGCGGCGGTGGAAGCGGCGAAGGATTCCGGCATCCTGATCCTGGCGCGCACGGACTGCCGGCCCACCCAGGGCATCGACGAGGCGATCGCCCGGATCGAGGCATTCGCAGCGGAAGGCGCCGACATCCTGTTCCTCGATTCGCCGGAGAACGAAGACGAGATCCGCCGCGCCGTGGCGGCGGCGTCCGGCCGCCCGTCCTTCGTCGTCCTCTCCCCCGGAGCGCCACGGGCGACGCCATCGCGCCAGGAGGCGGCCGCGCTCGGATTCAAGATCGGGACCTATCCGACGGCGATGCTCTCTCCTGCGGTCGCGGCGATGAAGGCCGGCCTCGTGGCGCTGGCGGGAGGAGATGCCGAAGCTTCCATCGCACTGCCGGCGGGTGAGCTGCGGACGACCCTCGGGTATCCCGACTACGACGCGCAAGCGAAGCGCTTCATCGTCGCACGCTGACGCGACCAGGAACGACCGATGACGCGCGAACACAATTGGTCCGACACCCACACGTTCCAGGCGAGCCGCATCCACCGACCGAAAACGGTCGATGAGGTCCGCCGTCTGGTTGCCGCCGCACCGCGCATCCGGGCGATCGGAGCAAAGCACTCGTTCAACGGGCTCGCGGACTCGCCCGGCGAGCTGATCGATCCGGGGGATCTCGACGCCCGCATCGAGATCGACACACCACGTCAGACGGTCAGCGTGCCGGCGGCGACCAGCTACGGCAGTCTCGCGGCTTTTCTCCAAGCGCAGGGCTGGGCGCTGCACAACATGGGGTCGCTGCCGCACATCTCGGTTGCAGGCGCCACAGCGACGGGCACCCACGGGTCCGGCGACAAGAACGGCAATCTCTCGACCGCCGTCGCGGGACTCGAACTCGTCACGGCAACGGGCGATCTCGTCGAGGTGCGGCGCGGCGATGCCGATTTCGACGGCATGGTCGTGGGCCTCGGCGCGTTCGGCATCGTCACGCGCCTCACGCTCGATATCCAGCCGACATTCGATCTGCGCCAGGATGCGTTCATGGATCTTCCGTGGTCGGCGACGCTCGCGAATCTCGACGAGATCATGGCCGCCGCCTACAGCGTCAGCCTGATGACGAAATGGTCGGGCGACACGGTCGGTCGGCTCTGGCTCAAGACGCGCGTAGTGGACGGCGCGCCACTGGAGGTCACGGCGGCCCATCTGGGCGCCACCGGAACGTCGCATGTAGCGGCCAACATGTCGCTGGACGCGGTCACGCAGCTCACGCCGTTCGGCATCGCCGGTCCGTGGTCCGACCGGATCTGTCACTTCAACGTCGGCGTCGACCCGGGCACGCCCGCTCAGATCCAGAGCGAATACATGGTGCCCCGCAACCAGGCGAGGCGGGCACTCGAGACGATGCGGGCGATGGCGGACCGCATCGACGCGCTTCTCATCATGACGGAGATCCGGACGATGATGGGCGACGCGCTGTGGCTCAGCCCGTCATACGGTCACGACACGGTGGCTCTCCACTTCACGTGGCAGCGCGATCCGGCGGCCGTCGATGGGATCACCGCGGAAATCGAAGAAAAGCTGATCGCGCTCGGCGCCCGGCCGCACTGGGGCAAACTTATGCACGCCGGCACCGATACGATCGGTAGCCTGTATCCGCGCCTGGACGCATTCCGCACGCTCGCCGACAGGTACGATCCCGCCGGAAAGTTCCGCAATGAGTTCCTGCGCCGCCACGTCTTCGGCTGAGCCTTTCGTCCGCTGGGCGATCGTCACGGCGCGTCGCGCCCGCGACGCGGTGGGCTTGCGATGACGTTCCGCCTCGGCATGGTCGGCGCCGGCCGCATGGGGCTCACCCATCTCAGCGCGCTGGCGGACAGCCCGTCCGTGTGCGCCGTCGCCGTCGCCGACCCTTCGCCGCCCGCGCGTGAAGCGGCTGCCGCGCCGGGCCGCGTGCTCTATGCCAGCACCGAGGCGATGCTGGAAGCCGGCGGCCTGGACGGCGTTCTTATCGCCACGCCGACCGGCCTGCACCTGCCGACGATCCGGCTGGTCGCGGCATCCGGCTTGCCGATCCTGTGCGAAAAGCCTTGCGGCCTGACGGTGGCGGAGGCGCGCGCCGCCGCCGCCGTGGGGGTGCGGCTGCAAGTCGCCTATTGGCGCCGCTTCGTCCCGGAATTGGAACGGCTGCGGGCACGCATCGCGTCCGGCGACATGGGCGGCATCTATTTCGTCGTCAGCACGCAATGGGATGGCGCCCCGCCCTCCGTGGCCTTCCGCAGCGGCAGCGGCGGCATCTTCATCGACATGGGCGTGCACGAGTTCGACCAGATACGCTGGCTGACGGGCCAGCAGATCACGGCACTGCGCGTCGCCGTCCCCGCCACCACAGCCGATCCGCCGGTCGCCGGTGACGCGGAGAGCGCGCAGGTGCTCTGCGACCTGTCCGGCGGCAGCACTGCCATGGTCTCACTGGGACGCCGCTTTCCGCTCGGCGACGTCTGCCGCGTCGAGGTTTACGGCACGCGCGATTACGCGGATTGCCGCTTCCTCTGGCCCCCCGATGGCGACGCCGTCTTCCACGCCGCGCTGCGCCGCCAGGCCGAGGCGTTCGCGTCTGCGGCTGAGGGCGGCGCCACCGCCGCCGACGCCATCGCCGCACTCGAAGCGGCGACGGAGGCCAGCCGCGCCCTGCAACGCAGCCCGGATACCGAGCCATGACCGTCACCATCGGCATCAACCCGATCACGTGGACCAATGACGACATGCCGGAACTCGGCGGGGACATTCCGCTGGAGACCTGCCTCGCCGAAACCCGCAAGGCGGGCTACGCCGGCACCGAGCTCGGCGGCAAATTCCCGCGCACCGCTGCCGAGCTCGGGCCGATCCTCGCCGCCCACGACCTGCGCCTCGTCTCCGGCTGGTATGACGGCCGGATGGCGGACCGGGAGCCGGAGGAAGAATTCGCGGCCGCGCTGCCGCACCTGACGCTGCTGCGCGATCTCGGCTGCAACGTGGTCGTCTATGCCGACACCTCGCGCGGCCGCCACGACGGTATCTTCCGCCCGATTTCCCGCCGCCCGGCGCTCGCCGCAGACGAATGGTCCGGCTACGGCCGCCGGCTGACCGGGCTGGCCGAGCGCATGGCGGCGTTCGGTGTCGGCATGGCGTTCCACCACCACATGGGCACCATCGTCGAGACCGATGACGAGATCGGCCTGCTGATGAAGCACACCGGCGCGGCGGTCGGCCTGCTTTACGACACCGGCCATTGCCTGTTCTCCGGCGGCGATCCGGCCGCGCTGCTGGAGCGTCACATCGCGCGCGTCGTGCATGTGCATTGCAAGGACGCCCGCCGCGCCGTGCTGGAGTGCGCCCGCGCCGAGGACACGAGCTTCATGGACGCGGTGCTGCAGGGCATCTTCACCGTGCCGGGCGACGGGTGCATCGACTTCTTGCCGTTGCTGCGCCGTCTGGCGGCGCATGGTTACACCGGATGGCTGGTCGTCGAGGCGGAGCAGGACCCACGCAAGGCGGATCCGTTGACCTTCGCGACGATGGGTTTCCGCAACCTGTCGGCGACCGCGCGCGCCGCCGGATTCACGGTGTCGGACTGATGCGTGCCGCCAACGTCGGAGCCGGCGGCACCCGGCCGGCCACGCGGACGGCCACGTGGATGCATTCCGCAACGTCGTGCTGGCAGGCGTAGCCGGCCATGCGCGGTGAGACCGCCGTTTATTCCACCGTCGCCGACGGGCTTCGCGGTGTACAACTGGTCGAGGCCGCGCTGCGGAGCGCCGCCGAGCGGCGCATGGTCGAAGGATAGGGGGAAGAGCGATGTCGTATCTGAAGGCCGCCGCGCTTGCGTTGGGCGTGCTCACCGTGGCCGGCGGCGTCTCGACCGGCGCGGCGGACGCCGCCGGCACGCTGCGGATCGGCACGCAGGAGGACCCTGACCGGCTCGATCCAGCTCTGGGCGGCACGTTCGGCGGCCGGTTCATATTCACCGCCTTGTGCGACAAGCTCGTCGATCTCGCACCCAATCTCGACCTCGTGCCGCAGCTCGCGACGAGCTGGAGCTGGTCGCCGGACGGCCGCACGCTGACGATGAATCTGCGCCACGGCGTGACGTTCCAGGACGGCGAGCCGATGGACGCCAACGCCGTGAAGGCGAACCTCGAACGCTACCGCGCGGCCCCGGACAGCGTGCGCAAAACCGAGCTGAAGCCGGTCTCGGCGATCGACGTGGTCGATCCGTCCACCGTCCGCATCGTGCTGTCGCAACCCTACGCGCCGCTGATCGCGGTCCTGTCGGATCGCGCCGGCATGATGGCCTCGCCCAAGGCGTTCGAGCGCATGGGCAAGGACTTCTTCACCCATCCGGTCTGCTCCGGTCCGTTCAGCTTCAACGAGCGGGTGGCGCAGGATCACATTACCCTCGATCGCTTTCCTGGCTACTGGAACGCCAACGCAATCCATTTCGACCAGGTTATCTTCCGACCGACTCCCGACGCCACCCTGCGGCTCGTCAATCTGCGCGCCGGACAGCTCGACATCCTGCAGGATCTGGCGCCGTCCGACGCCGGATCGGTGCGGAACGACCCGAAGCTCGCGCTGACCTCGATCACGGGCCTCGGATATGCCGCGGTTGGCTTCAACGTTGGCAACGGCCCGAAAGCCGGCGGCCCGTTCGGCCGCGATCCCCGGATGCGCGAGGCATTCGAGGCGGCGATCGACCGCAACGTCATCAACCAGGTGGTGATGGGCGGACTTTTCGTCCCGGACAACCAGACCGAGTTGCCGCAAAGCCCGTATTTCAACAAGGCCATCCCGGTGCCGCCACGCGACGTCGCTCGCGCGAAGGCGTTGCTGGCGGCGGCCGGGGTCGAGCATCCCACGCTGGAGATGATCGTGGCCAACACCCCGCGCGACATGCAGGTGGCGGAGGTGATGCAGTCGATGGCGGCCGACGCAGGGATCACGGTGAAGATCATCGCAGGCGAGGCGAACGCCAACATCGCCGCGATGAACGGCGGCAATTTCGAGTCGGCGATCGACAACTGGAGCGGTCGCGCCGATCCTGATCCAAATATCTCGATCTATCTGGCCTGCGACAGTTTCCAGGACTGGGGCAAGTATTGCTCGCCGAAGTTCAACAATCTGCTCGCCGAGGCGCGCGCGCAGACCGATCCGACGCAGCGCCAGGCAGTGTACCGGCAGGTCGTCGAAACCTACACGACCGACCGCCCGGCCCTGTTCCTCTACCATAACACTTGGCTGTTCGCGTCCACGGCGAAACTGAAGGGATTCGTGCCGGTCCCGGACGGGCTCATTCGGATCCAGGGCATGTCGGGGGAGTAATATAATTCGCTCTGGCGGAGAAACACCCTATACGGGAAATTGCCCTTTCGATGTCGTCAGGTGGATGCGATGCTGCCGAGGCGATGAGCCGAACCAGCGTTTGGATGCACGGGAGAGACTGCTCAGATCGCCGAAGCCGAGCAGAAAAGCAGCGTCTGCGAGCGAGAGATCTCTCCGCCCGAGATACTGTTCCGCCATTTCTCGACGCGTGTCATCGACCAGCTTCGCGAACGATGTTCCCTCGGCCTCCAGGTGTCGGTGCAACGTGCGCTCGCTCATGCCAAGTACACGTGCGACCTCGGCGCGCCGCGGCTCGCCCGGCAGGGCGTCGACAACGACAGCACGCGTGCGAAGGCTCGTTTCCGCATTGTCGAGTTCGTGCAGACGCTCGCGCACAACCTTCTCAAGAACTGCCCCCAGCAACTTGTGGGCGGCTGGTAGCGGTGCACGCACGTCCTCGTGAGAGAAGAGCACGGAGTTCGACAGCGCCCCGAACCTCACCGGAATTCCCAGGGCTTCGCAGTGCGACTGCAGCTCGACGGATATTGGCGAAGCCAGCTCGACAGCAAGGGGACGCAGGTCGCGGTCCGCGGCCCATTGGCAAAACGATACGAACGTCAAAATGTCATAGGCAAAACGCTGCCATGGTACTGGGACGTTGTGGCCAAGGAGCTCCAGCGTGCACCGATATCCCTCACTCTCTTCTGATAGCGAGACATTCGCCACGTCGTTAACGATGCGGACATAACGGGCAAGCTGCTCCAGCAGCCCTCCCAGAGACGCCGATGACATCATCGCGTAGGAAACAATATCGAATCGGGTGGGCTTCAAGTGTACGAAGCCCACGATGGGATTGCTGGACCGCGTCACTGCACGATGCCACAGCAGGTTCACCTTATCGCTCGGCAGGCGCGCTTCAGGGTCGTGCAACGTCGCCATTTCTAAGCCGACCTCCGTGAAGAGCGCCGGAACGTCGAGCCCTTCTGCCGCAAATGTCTCGGCAAGGCCCTTGATCCAGAAGATGGCGCAGGTGCGTCGCGCAGCACTCCTCTGTTGCTCCATGATGCTTCTCCGCCTCTTTAATGACGCCAACGCAGCAAGGGCGGGCCGAGCGGGCCCTGGAGCCCACGAAGACGTTTGGTGTCGGGGGATCTCGTGGTTGTTTGTCGATGTGGGTCCGCTCGATCGTCGCACGTGGCACCCAACGACATGCTTCAGCGAATGTCGCCGTCACGCTCCAGCACGGCGACGGCACGGCTTGGCGACCGCGCCGTCGCCGCAACCGGCTGCTCAGCCGCGACGAAGTGTGCAGAAATCCCCGGCATGACGGTCCGTGCACCGACTGGTGCGATTGCGAGCGAATAGCTCACGAATTTCCGTTTCCTACCTGCGCCGCACGTCGTGTGGCTGCCGCTCGGTCAGACGGCAGCCGTTGCCGCGCTGAACAACTGTGTCGCCGCAAAGTTGAAGCTTCGGTAATGCCACGACAGTTGCCGACTTGCCTACGACGCTGCCATCTCTGGATAGGTCGCGTCGCCTCGGGACGCGCCGAGGACCCGCATCCTAGCGACGGGCGGCGCGTCCACTGCGTGTGGATTTTCAGTGTCACAAGCGCTCGGTGACGCTGTTGGCCCTCCGAATTCCGTTGGAGTGCGAGAGATCGTCAACGGTGCGACGAAGGTATAGCCTCGCCCGGGTATGTTGATCACGAAGCGGTTGCCGCCATCCGTATCTCCAAGGGCTCTACGCATTGCTGCGATCTGCACGTGAAGATTTGCCTCGACGACCCTCATGTTTGGCCAAACACGCGCCATCAGGTCGCCCTTCGTGATCAGATTGCCCCGGCTCTCGGCCAAGGCAATGAGGAGATCCAACGCACGACTGCCGATAGGGACTGGTTTGCAACCCTCGAGGAGCAGCCGCTGGGCTGGGACCAATCGGAAGGTGCCGAAAGAGATTGTGCATTCGGCCACGGCAAGAGGTTGAGACGGCACGACTTACCTCACTCGTTACTGAATCCGTACAGTGCGCCGCCCGGAGGCTGAATCCCCCGGCGCGAATTGGGTTTCTGGCAAGGGCGATCTCGACGCGGCCGGTGGCGCGCGGCCAACTTAGTGACCTTTTGGATTGAGGGAATTGGCCTCGGCGGCCAAATTTCCGGCCGTTGCGGCCAATTCTATGTCCTTGGCCGCCAACTCGTGGGAGCATGCATCGCTGTTGGCGAAGCGGTTTTCGACGCGCAGGTCGCCCAGAGTGCTGCCTGAAACCGATTGGGCACG
The DNA here is from genome assembly GCA_036265085.1 of Acetobacteraceae bacterium. Lineage (GTDB taxonomy): Bacteria > Pseudomonadota > Alphaproteobacteria > Acetobacterales > Acetobacteraceae > DATAPS01. Next base: position 13,956 of record DATAPS010000431.1, read on the forward strand.
ATCGTCGCTTCACCGGTTCGAGCGATGACCCACAAGCACCGCGCCTCGGCAACCAATCCGGGCCGTCAACGCAGCGACACTTACGGCAAAGCAGACAATGCTCTCAGCGAAGCGCAGCAGGCGCGTGCCGAATTATCTGGAGTCGGCTTGGGCGAGAGAGCGCCAGCAGTCGGCCTCCATTCTCTGGATCGCGCGCCTCGCACCTCAGCCCGCGATATCGGAGCGATGCCGGCGCGCCCAGTTTCCAGCGTGATCGGCGGCCGGTCGAGCAGCGTCGCAACGGTGTCGGTCGTCACCGCACTGTAGTCCATGCGTCCATCGAAGGTCTGTCGCGCCCATTCGAGCATACTTGTGGCATAGTTCGCCTCAACGTTACCCGGAATGACCACTTTGCCAGAGGCAACATCAACCGCGAGGTCGTCGGGCGTCATGATGAGGGCTCGAATTGTCCGGTCCGTTGCCCTGCTCAACGCTCCGGCGACCTCCGTCCCGTTCAGGACATCGGTCGATAGGTAATAGTTCTTCCCAGCGTGGCGTCCCGGCCCTTCCGCCAGCACCTTTGCTGCTACAGCTGCGATATCGTCGCCGGCGACCCAGCCCACGCGCTTGTCGCCCATGGGCCAGCGCAACGTGCCGTCCAAGGGACGCATGACCGTCAGCAGGTTTTCCATGAAGACGTGCGGATGGAGGTGGCACCAAGCCACGCCGCTTCCCTCGATGTAGCGCTCGACGAGCTCGTGCTAGGCGAAATGCGGATCGGTGGAGCGACCGTTTCCGAAGACGCCGAGATGGACGATGAAGCTGACGTTCGGGCAATCCCTGCATTGGGCTCGCGAGTTGGCACAAAGCCAAGCCCGCTGCGTTCGGCTTGGTTGCCTATGCGATGATGTCGGCCCAGAACGTGCTCGGCCTTCTCGAATGCATCGTTCGCTATATCCGCATTGTCAGCGACGCAGCGACTGCCTCCGTCTCGGAAAGCGAAGCGGGATCGGTTCATCCTAGAAGTAACAGGCGTCACGTTGGCCATTCCGTGGCAACGTGTGATGTTTGACCTTTTGACATTTCTATCCTTCTGCCGATGGGTGACCGCGCGCGATTTGCATCCGTTGGCGCTTGAGTTGGCCTCAGCACCCTCGGATGATCTTCAGATGCCTCTGGGTGTGGCCCGATGCCCCCTTCGCACGAGGGCGCCGGAGAACGCGCTGTTGTTTGCACGGACGGACGCGATGTTGCCGCTGCCGACCGCGCAACGGCAACTGGCCGACGTGCATGAGCGTATCGCCGATGCCCGACTGCGGCAGCTGAACTCTGGGCCGACCGGCCATCGCGTGTGCGCGATGATCGCAAAGCGCCTGCCGCACGGTGAGCCCTCGCGCGCAGAGATCGCGTTAGCCCTGGCCACGAGCGAGCGCACGTTGCAACGTCGCTTGAAGGACGAGGGCGCGTCTTACCAGCAATTGTTGGACAAGACGCGCCGCGACTTGGCGGCAGCGTACCTCGATCGGGACGACCTTTCGCTTGCGGACGTCGCTTACCTGCTCGGTTTTCGCGACCAAAGTGGTTTCTTCCGTGCGTATAGGCGCTGGTTCGGCACGCCTCCGCGAACCCGTCGGGTTGTGTCCGGGAAGGTGATGCAGGAGCGCATCCCCGGGAGCAAGGCAGGCCGAAGCTAGGTATGGTGAGGGCGATGATCGATGAGCGTAGGCCGGTATTGCCGCAGTCGGATCTACCTTCATCCACAGGTTTAGCTAAGCCACCGAAACAATAATCCAGAGCACTCGGTCTGACGGGCCCTTGTTGGCCAATTTCCGCGGCCAGAAAGAAGCGGCTCATTCGAAGATCTCTCGAACGCGGCCCTACTCGAACAGCCCCAACGCATCACCGAGATCGACTTCGTCGACCAAGAAGTCGATCAAAGCTCGCACCCGTGCCGGCAGCCGACCACCGTGCCCCACATACACGACGTTGACGTCCTCGACGTCGCCGGGATTGTAGGCCTCCAGCACCGGAACAAGCCGCCCCGCGTCGATGTCAGGTCTGATGTGGATCCGGGAGAGTCGCGTGACGCCCTGGCCAGCAAGCGCAAGACGCCGCGACATCTCGCCATCGCTCACAACAACATCGCCACGAGCCGGCAGAGACAAGTGGGCTCCATCGATGACGAAAGGCCACTCGTCGCAATGACGCGCGAAGTTGAAGGCGACGCTGGGGCGGCAACCACGACCATTCGGCTCTGCCCCAGCTTGCGCACCATCAACTGAGAGGCCCGCATCGGACCGACGCGAATTGCGACATCGGTCCGCTCGTCCATGAGATCGATGACCTGATCGGTCAACACGATGTCTAATCTGACTTCTGGGTGCGCTGCCGTGAACCGTGGGATCAGCGGCAGCAAGCCGTGCAGGCCGAAAGGGACGTTGCAACTGATCCGCACCAGCCCGCGCGGGACGGCTGCGGAAGCAACCGCCCGTTCGGCCTCGTCCAGATCGGCCAGGACGTGGTGGGCTCGCTCGAGAAACGCCTGGCCTTCGGCGGTGAGCAGCAGCTTACGGGTCGAGCGATTGATCGATCGCGCGCCCAGCCGCTTCTCCAACCGCGCCACAAGCTTGCTGACCGCGGACGGCGTCATGCGCAGAGCGCGGGCGGCCGGCGAAAAGCCGCCCAGCTCAACGGCTCGGACGAATACCTCCATCTCCCCCGAACGATTGACCCTCTTGCCGCGGCATGATGAATTCAACTCATAGATGCTGGTCTTTGCAGCAGTCTACTTCATAGCCACGGATTGCTCCATCCTTATACCCACCACCGGTTGAAGCGCTCGGATTCGTTTTGGAAGCGCGCACCGGCGTCGCGCAACACAAGGAGACGCAATCATGGATCTGCACCTGAACGACAGAACCGCTCTCGTCACCGGCTCGACCGCCGGTATCGGCCTCGAGATCGCCCGCAAGCTCGCCGTCGAAGGAGCCATGGTGGTCATCACCGGCCGCAACAAGGCAAAGCTCGACGAAGCGGTCGACAGCGTTCGAGCCTCGGGTGGCGCCCGAGTGAGCGGCGTATTGGCTGACGCCTCGACCGAGGAGGGTGCCACGACCCTCGTGCGCGCGATGCCAAGTGTGGACATCCTTGTCAACAATCTCGGGATCTATGAGACCAAGGACTTCGCGGCGATCACCGACGCGGACTGGCGCAAATACTTCGAGGTTAACGTGCTGAGCGGCGCCCGGCTGGCCCGGGCGTATTTCCCTGGCATGCTGGAGAGGAACTGGGGTCGGATCATCTTCATCTCCAGTGAATCGGGCCTCGTCACGCCGGGTGAGATGATTCATTACGGTATGACCAAGACGGCTCAGCTTGCGGTATCGCGCGGTCTTGCGGAGCTCACCAAAGGCACGAACGTGACGGTGAATTCCGTGCTGCCCGGCCCGACGCGTTCCGAAGGCGTCCTCGACTTTCTGAAGAGCGTCGCCAGCGATCCCGAGGCGCCGCCCGAGCAAATCGAAGCTGAGTTCTTCGCCAAGGGGCGGCCGTCCTCACTTCTCCAGCGGATGATCGAGCCAGAGGAGATCGCCAACCTGGTGGCCTATGTGGCGAGCCCGCTGTCTTCGGCGACCAATGGCGCCGCGCTGCGCGCCGACGGTGGTGTCACGCCCACTATCGGCTAGGCCCGTGCGGCCGCTCTTCGAGTTTATGAGCTAAATGTTGTTCACGTGGCAGCGATCGCTGTTCCCCGAGAGACTGGAAATCGACATGTGTGAAGAGCGCGGCAAACAAGAGGGCCGGGCCCGCGTCCTGGTGCTGGGCGCCAGTGGGCTGAATGGTGGTGCGCTGGCTGCGTTGCTGGATGAGATGGATTCCATCGAGGTGGTTCGCGGTGCGCGTGATCCGCGGACCGTGGCCGCCTGGAACGACACGGGCAAGACCGCCGTCCGTATCGACCTGGACGATCCGCTCAGTTTTCCCAAGGCGCTGGCCGGGGTCGACCGGCTGTTCCTGATGACGGGCTGCACCATCCACATGGTCCATCAGATGAAGACGATCACGGACGCGGCCGTGGACGCCGGCGTCAGCTTCATCGTCCATCTCGGCGTCTTCGGAAACGGTCGCTCCACCGATCCGCATTTCGCCTAGCACGAGCTCGTCGAGCGCTACATCGAGGGAAGCG
>DATAPS010000432.1:0-9407 GCA_036265085.1 Acetobacteraceae bacterium
AGCAGCATCCGCTGCAGGCTTGTCTCCAGATTGTTGCCGGCGAGACCGGCGGCGCGGCTCGTGCAAGACGCAGATGCTCGCGAGCACGATGGTGAGCGCGACAGGCCCGCCGCGCAGCAACCCGAACGCTCCGGTGAAGACGGTGCCGAGGAGGACGAACGTCACGAGCACCGGGACGCGACGGCGGATCGGGCCTCCCGCGTCGGCAAGGCACGTGAACCAGGCGGCCAGCCCCGCGGACATCAGGACCGGCTGTTGCAGCCACGCCGCGGCCAGCACGATCGCGGACGTCGCAAGCGAGGCGCGAACGCCCTCGGCAAGGTTCAGCGCGCGCAGATCGAGCGCGAACGTCCGGGGTAGGCCGGTAGCGGCCCGCGCGATTCGCGCAGGCCGCTGCCGCATCGTGGTTTTCAGGCCGCTTTCGCCATCCCGCGCAGCACGTAATGGAGGATACCGCCGTGCTGGTAGTAGGCGACCTCGTCGAGCGTATCGATGCGGCAGAGCACCGGCACCTTCTCGGTGCTGCCGTTTGGACGGTGGATAACGAGCGTGAGATCCATGCGCGGCGTCACGTTCTGCAGGCCGACGATGTCGAGCACCTCCTCGCCGGTGAGCTGCAGCGCCTTGCGGTCCGTGCCCTCTTTGAACGTGAGCGGCAGCACGCCCATGCCGACGAGGTTGGAACGGTGGATGCGCTCGAAGCTCTCCACGATGACCGCCTTCACGCCGAGCAGCATCGTGCCTTTCGCCGCCCAGTCGCGCGACGATCCGGTGCCGTATTCCTTGCCGCCGATGACGACCAGCGGCACGCCGTCGCGCTTGTAGCGCATCGCCGCGTTGTAGATCGGCATCTGCTCGCCGGACGGGTAGTGCTTGGTCATCCCGCCTTCGACGCCCGGCACCATTTCGTTGCGGATGCGGATGTTGGCGAAGGTGCCCCGCATCATGATCTCGTGGTTGCCGCGGCGGGCACCGTAGCTGTTGAAGTCCTTCTCCAGGATCTGCCGCTCGCCGAGATACTCACCGGCGGGCGAGGCTTTGCGGATGCTGCCGGCCGGGCTGATATGATCAGTCGTAATGCTGTCGCCAAGCAGCGCCAGGATGCGGGCGCCCGTCACGTCGCCGACCGGCTTCGGCTCCATCGTCATGTCCTCGAAATAGGGCGGGTTCTTGACGTAGGTCGAGCCGTTGTTCCAGCGATACGTATCGCTGTCCGTCGCGACATCGATCGCCTGCCACTGCTTCGGTCCCTTGAAGACGTCGCCATAGCGCTTGACAAACTGCGCGCGGGTGACGTCGGCGTGGACGATCTCCGCGATCTCCTTATTGGTGGGCCAGATGTCGCGGAGATAGACCGGCTTGCCATCGCGGCCGGTGCCGAGCGCGGCGGTGGTGATGTCGTCGTTCATCGTGCCGAGCAACGCGTACGCGACGACGAGCGGCGGCGAGGCGAGATAGTTCGCGCGCACATTCGGGTGCACGCGGCCTTCGAAGTTGCGGTTGCCGGAAAGGACGGAGACGGCGACGAGGTGGTTGTCCTCGATCGCGTCGGCGATGGCGTCCTCGAGCGGGCCGGAATTGCCGATGCAGGTGGTGCAGCCGTAGCCGACCGTGTTGAAGCCCATCGCGTCGAGGTCCTGCGTGAGGCCGGATTTATCTAGATATTCCGTGACGACCTGCGAGCCAGGCGCAAGCGAGGTCTTCACCCAAGGCTTCGGCGTGAGGCCCTTCGCGCGCGCCTTCCGGGCGACAAGGCCCGCAGCGACAAGGACGTACGGGTTCGAGGTGTTGGTGCAGGAGGTGATCGCGGCGATCACCACGTCGCCGTGCGTGATCGCGTAGTTCTTGCCTTCCACTTTCACCTTCGTGCCGACGTCGTTGGCGGGCACGCCGAGGCTCTTCGTCAGCTCGGTCTTGAACGCGGACGAGGCGTCCTTCAGCAGCACGCGGTCCTGCGGGCGCTTGGGGCCGGCGAGGCTGGGCTGCACCGTGGAGAGGTCGAGCTCCAGCGTGTCGGTGAACACCGGATCGGGCGTGCTCGCATCTCGGAACATGCCCTGCGCGCGGGTGTATTCCTCGACGAGCTTGATGCGGGCTTCGTCGCGGCCGGTCAGGCGCATGTAGTCGAGCGTCGCTTTATCGACCGGGAAGAAGCCGCAGGTGGCGCCGTATTCCGGGGCCATGTTGCCGATCGTCGCGCGGTCGGCGAGCGGCAGGTCGTCGAGGCCGGGGCCGAAGAATTCGACGAATTTCCCAACCACGCCCTTGCGGCGGAGCATTTGCGTCACCGTCAGCACGAGGTCGGTCGCCGTGGTGCCTTCCGGCAGCTTTCCGGTGAGGCGGAAGCCGATCACGTCGGGGATGAGCATGGCGATCGCCTGACCGAGCATCGCCGCTTCCGCCTCGATACCGCCGACGCCCCAGCCGAGCACGCCCATGCCGTTCACCATCGTGGTGTGGCTGTCCGTGCCGTAGAGCGTATCGGGATAGGCGATCGTCGTGCCGTCGACATCGGCGGTCCAAACGGCTTGCGCGAGGTATTCGAGGTTCACCTGATGGCAGATCCCCGTGCCGGGCGGGACCACGCGGAAATTGTCGAACGCGGTCTGGCCCCAGCGGAGGAACGTGTAGCGCTCGCCGTTGCGCTCGAACTCGATGTCGACGTTCTGCTGCAGCGCCCCCGGCGTGCCGTACGCGTCGACCATGACGGAATGGTCGATCACGAGGTCGACGGGAACGAGCGGGTTCACCTTGCTCGCCTTGCTCCCGAGCTTGACGATGCCATCGCGCATGGCGGCGAGATCGACGACCGCGGGGACGCCGGTAAAATCCTGCATCAGGATGCGGGCGGGACGGAACGGTACTTCCTTGGTGCTGCTCGCCTGCTTGAGCCAGTCGGCGATCGCCTGCGCGTCGGCCTGCTTGTAGGCTTCGCCGTCCTCGAAGCGCAGGACGTTTTCGAGCAGCACTTTCAGGCTGACCGGCAAACGCCCAATGTCGCCCAGCGTCTTCGCGGCCTCGGAGATGGAGAAATAGTCGTAGCGCGCGCCGTCCACCGTGAGCGTGCGGCGGGTCTTCAGGCTGTCCTGCCCGATGGTGTTCATATGCTGCTGTCCCGTGATGTCGCCCGGCCGTCGGTATATTGCTGTTGCGGGCGGCTTAAACCATACCGGGCAGGGGGTCGCAAACCGGGGGGCACTTGCTGCGGGCGGAGGGAGTGGCGGCGTTCCGCGGCGAGCGGCTCGTGCTGTCCGACATCACGTTCGCCGTGCCGCCGGGCGGTGCCCTGGTGCTGGTCGGGCCGAACGGGTCGGGGAAGTCGACGCTGCTGCGCGTCCTTGCGGGACTCGGGCGTGTCGAGGCCGGGCGGGTGTGCTGGGATGGCGAGGACGCTCTGGCCGATCCGGTCGCCCATGCGCGGCGCGTGGCCTATCTCGGGCATCTCGACGCGCTGAAGCTCGGGCTGACGGTTGCGGAAAACCTGCGGCTCTGGGGGTCGCGGCCGCGCATCGTCGCGGCGCTCGAGCGCATGGCTCTCGCCCATCTCGCCGACCTGCCGGCGCGGATGCTGTCGGCGGGGCAGCGGCGGCGGACGGCGCTGGCGCGTTTGCTGCTGATCGATGCGCCGATCTGGCTGCTCGACGAACCGACCCTCGGCGTCGATGCGGCAGCGGTAGACCGACTAGGAGTGATGCTGACCGCGCACCGTGCGGGCGGCGGCGTGGTGGTCGCGGCGACGCATCTGCCGCTGCCGCTGCCGGATGCGGCCGAACTGGCGCTCGGCTGAATGCGGCGGGTGCTGGCGCGCGAGCTGCTGCTCTCGCTGCGGCACGGCGGCGATACGGTCGCGGCGGTGCTGTTCTTCGTGGTCGCGGCGGCGCTGTTCCCGCTCGCGATCGGACCGGCGCCGGAGACGCTGGGACGGATCGCGCCGGGAATCGTGTGGGTCTGCGCGCTGTTGGCCGCGCTGCTGCCGCTCGACCGGACGTTTGGCGCGGATCTGGAGGACGGATCGCTCGATCTGCTGCTGCTGTCGGGACTGTCGCCCGCGGGACTGGCGCTCGCGAAGGCGGCCGCACATTGGCTGGTGACTGGGCTGCCGCTGCTGGTCGTCGCGGGGCCACTGGCAGTCATGCTGCGGATGCCCGATGCGGGGCTGCCCGCATTGCTCGCAGGATTGGTGCCGGGGACGATGGTGCTTTCGCTGCTCGGCATCCTGGCGGCGGCGATCGTGCTGGGGGCCCGTCGTGGCGGCGTGCTGCTGCCGTTGCTCGCGCTGCCGCTGGCGACGCCGGTGCTGATCTTCGGCGCGGCGGCGGCGAGCGAGGCGGCGGACAGCAATTCCGCGCGATCGCAACTGCTGTTCCTCGCGGCCTTCCTGGCGGTCGCCCTGCCGCTCTGCCCGCTGGCGGCGGGTGCCGCCTTGCGCAGCGCGACCGAGTGACCGATTGCACTGCGGGTGGCGTCCGTGCGAGCGTCGGGTCATTGTTCCGCGAGGGGAGCGCGGACGCAATTGCACAAACAGGCAACAATACCAATCGTGCATGTCATGCACCGCTTCGCACCGTGGCGGGCGTGATGGCCCGTTCGGCGACCGATCGCATGCCGCTCGGTATCGTCACGGGCCTGCGTGACGAGGCACGTATTGCGCGCGCGATCGGCGAGGTTGAAGCCGGCGGCGGAACCCCTTGGGGTGCCGAGCTCGCGGCGGAACGACTCGTCGCGCGCGGTGCGACGGCGCTGATCAGTTTCGGCCTGTGCGGCGGTCTCGACCCCACGCTCAAGGCAGGCGACGTGGTGATCCCGCTCGCGGTATTGGAGATCGGCGATTCCTACGCGACCGACGGCAAGCTCGCGAAGGCGGCGGGCGGTTGGTTTGGCGGCATCTTGTTCGCGAGCGAGACGACCATCGTGACGCACGAGGCGAAGCGGCGGCTGTTCGAGACGACCCGCGCGGCTGCCGTGGACATGGAGAGCGGCGCGGTCGCGCGCGTTGCGGGGCGCTACGACCTGCCCTTCGCGGTGATCCGCGCCGTTTGCGACCCGGCGAGCCGCACGTTGCCGCCGGCGGCGCTGGTGGCACTCGATGCCGAAGGCTCGGTGCAGCTCGGGCGCGTGCTGGGCTCCGTCTGGCGGCGGCCGTCGCAGCTGCCAGAACTGGCGAGAATGGCGCGGGACGCGGCGCTCGCGCGGCGGGCGTTGCAGCGCGTGGCGCGCGCCTTGGCGCGGCGTCTGGCGATGGCGTCCTAGCGCGGCGGCATGGCGCGGATCACGCAGGTCGAGGCGCTGCTGATCGACCTCGTGCCGAAGGTGAAGCGCACCGACGCGGTCCAGAGCTTCGTGTCACAGGAAACGCCGATCGTCCGCATCGCGGATGCGGACGGCGCGATCGGCGCGGGCTATGCCTACACGATCGGAACCGGCGGACCGTCGGTGATGAAGCTGATCGAGCACACGCTCGGCCCGGCGCTGATCGGCCGCGACGCCGCCGAGGTGGAGCGCATCTGGCGCGACCTGATGTTTCTCACCCACGCGACGACGGTCGGCGCGATCACGTCGCTCGCACTCGCCGCGATCGACACCGCGTTGTGGGATCTGCGCTGCCGACGCGCGGGTCTGCCGCTGCACATCATGGCCGGCGGCGCGCAGCGATCGGTGCCGCTCTACACGACCGAGGGCGGCTGGCTGCATCTCTCGCCGGAAGCGCTGGTCGAGGACGCGCTGCGCGCCAGGGGAAACGGCTTCGGCGGGCTGAAGATCAAGGTCGGGCGGCCGCATGTGTCGGAGGACGTCGTGCGGCTGGCGGCGGTGCGCGCCGCGATCGGTCCGGCGATGGAGATCATGGCCGACGCCAACCAGGCCTTCACGGTGGACGAAGCGATCCGCCGGGCGCGGCATTACGAACCGCTCGACATCGCGTGGTTCGAAGAGCCGCTGCCCGCGCACGATCTCGGCGGCCATGCGCGGCTCGCGCGCGGCACGTCGGTCCCGGTGGCGGTGGGCGAAAGCCTCTACAGTCCGCTGCACTTCCGCGAATACCTCGCGGCCGGTGCGTGCTCGGTGGTGCAAGTGGACGTGGCGCGCATCGGCGGCATCACGCCGTGGCTGAAGGTCGCGCACCTCGCCGAGACGTTCAACGTGCCGGTCTGCCCGCATTTTCTCATGGAGCTGCACGTCGCGCTGTGCTGTGCGGTGCCGAATGCGCGCTGGGTGGAGTTCATCCCGCAGCTCGACGACGTCACGACGGGGCGGATGCGGATCGAGAATGGCCGGGCGATTCCGTCCGACGAGCCGGGGATCGGCATCGCGTGGGATTGGGCGGCGATCGGTCGTATGTCCGATGCAAAGCTCGCGGTGACGCTGCCCGCGTGAACAGCACAGTGGAGGAAACGATGACCGTGTCTCTCTCGCCCCAGCAACGCGCCGCCTACGAACGCGCCGGAATTCTCTTCCCGATCCGCGTGATGCCCGAGGCGGAGGCGGCGGAACTGCTATCCCGGCTCCAGGGTCTGGAGGCGCGCGAGGGCGGACGGCTCTCCAAGCGCACGAACCAGAAGCCGCATCTGCTGGTGCCGTGGATCAACGCGCTTTGCCGAAACCCGCTGATCCTCGACGCGGTGGAGAGCGTGATCGGGCCGGACATTCTCGTCTGGGGCTCGGGGTTCTTCGGCAAGAAGGCCGGCGACGGCACCTTCATCAGCTGGCATCAGGACTCGACGTATTGGGGCCTGTCGGAACCGGACATCGTCACCGCCTGGGTGGCGCTGACGCCGAGCACGCCGGCGAGCGGCTGCATGCAGGTGATCCCCGGCACGCACACGCGCGACCAGGTGCCGCATCGCGACACGTTCGCCGGCGCGAATCTCCTTTCACGTGGGCAGGAGATCGCGGTGGAGGTGGACCGCGCGCAGGCGGTGGACGTGGTGCTGCGGCCGGGCGAGATGTCGCTGCATCACGTGCGGATCTTCCACGGGTCGGAGCCGAACCGGGCGGATCATCCGCGGGTGGGGCTGGCGATCCGATACATTCCGACGCGGCTGCGCCAGGTCGGCGCGCGCACGAGCGCGATGCTGGTGCGGGGGACCGACGCGTACGGCAATTTCGATCCGGAGCCGTCGCCGGAGCGGGAGTTTTCCGACGCGGCGGTGGCGTTCCACGCGGCGACGTTGGATCGGACGATGGGGGTGCTCTACGCGGGGGCGGATGAGGCGAAGCCGGGGTGAGCTCGCGACGGGCAGCTGCCTCCCTGACTGCGTGGCCACGCACCCGGGTTCAGGCAGACTTTATCTGGAGGCGCTCCTTGTTGACGCGCGATGCCGATCGCATGCAGCAGCCTCCGCTCTCGTTACGACGGTAACTTCATCGTCCATGAGCGAAATCCGAGCGTAACTTTCGCCACCGATATTTCCCTTTATGCGAGGCAGTTGCATTACGGCGCTTGAGGACCGAGTTGCGGAAGCGTTCCCGGACCCGGGTCATTTCGGCTAAGCTGCCACGACGAAGCGTGTGTCGGCCTGTAGTCCGGGAATAGCCGGCTGCATCGCGCCGCAAGGGGAGAGCAGGACCGATGGAAATCCAAGCGCTCGGCTATCTCGTCACCGGCACCGATAAGCTGGACGACTGGATGAATTTCGCGGCGCGCCATCTCGGCATGCAGATGGTCGATCGCGGCGGCGCCGTCCGCGCGTTCCGGATGGACGACCGGCGGCAGCGCCTCGTGGTCGACGGCGCTGCGGCCACGAACATGCGTGCGTTCGGTTGGGAGGTCGCCGACGCCGCGGCGCTCGATTCGCTCGCCGGCCGGCTGGAGCGCGCCGGTGTCGCCGTGACGCGGGAGCCCGCCTCGCTCGCCGGGCAGCGTTTCGTGCACGATCTGATCTCCTTCGCCGATCCTTCCGGCAACCGTCTCGAGGCGTTCCACGGCGCCGCCGTCGCGGACGAGCCATTCCGTCCCGGCCGCATGATCTCCGGCTTTCGCGCCGGTCCGCTCGGCATGGGCCACGCGCTTATGACCGTGGAGAACATCGACACGGCGCTTGCATTCTACCGCGATCTGCTCGGGTTCCGGATCAGCGACTACATGCGCACACCGGTCTGCGCGTATTTCCTGCATGTCAACGCGCGCCATCACAGCATCGCGCTGGCTGAAGCGCCGCACGCGGGCATGCATCATCTGATGATGGAACTGTTCTCGCTCGACGACGTCGGGCAGGGCTACGACCTGGCGCTGATGAATCGCGAACGCATCGTCGCGACGCTCGGGCGGCACTCGAACGATCTCATGACATCGTTCTACATGCACAGCCCGTCCGACTTCCTCGTCGAATATGGATGGGGCGGGCGCGATGTCGACGATGCAGTGTGGAAGCCGGAGGAGCTGACGACGCTCGACAGCTTCTGGGGTCATGACGGCCTATTCCGAAATATCGGCGCGGTCGATCCCCCGCCCGCCGATCTCCGGCCCGGCGCCGATCCACGAACGCTGCGCGCGCCCGTACAGGTGATGCCGGGCAACTACGAGACGATGTCCGGCGTCTGTCCGTGGTGGGACGCGGCGAAAGCCCGTCGTCAATAGGCTCGCGGGCTTCATCTCCGCCGCTCGATCTCGCGGGGGCGGACGAGGCGAGGTCGGCGTGACGTCAGCGGGTCATGGCGTTGGTCTCAACGCCTTCCCATCGGCTTGGCCAGCCATAGTCCGCCACCGCTTCACGTCGCCGCCCAACGCCATGACCCACCATGTCGATCTTCCGATGCCCGCTGCGCGCACACCGCCAGCGGATGCCGACCAGCTTGACCGAAGTGCGTGCCGATTCCCCCTGTTCAGACCGTAAGCACTTCGAGCAGATGACCGTTCGGGTCCTTGAAGTAGAAGCCACGGCCGCCGCCTCGATGGTTGATCGTCATGTCGTCGGGCGAGAACGGTCCGCTGCCATAGGCGAGATCCTCGCCCCTGACCCGCTGGAAGATCTCGTCGAACTCTCCGTCGCTCACCTTGAAGGCGTAGTGTTGCGAATCGAAGGTCGTGCGCGTGTCGAAGTCCAGCACCAGCGTCTCGTTCACCTGAACTGGAGCGAAGTGCGAGGCCGCCCCCTCGTAGGGCAAGCCAAAGATGCGCGCAAAGAACCTTGCCGACGCTTCGTTGTCGTGCGCAGGAACTATGGTGTGATCGAGAACGATGGCCATATCTGCCTCCCTCTGTTGCACCAGCACCGTCAGAATCATAACCCGAGCTACCGCGCGCTCGGCGAAGACTTCCCGCACATCCCCGCGAGCTAGCGCCGCGGCGCGTGACGCAATGGCCGCGTACGTTACGTCCATCACGCCCGAATAACGTCGATTTCGCGCCGCGTGCACAACGGACTTATTGCCCACAACTCCCCTTGTGTGCTTCTATGCAGGGATGAACG